>JBILCQ010000119.1:0-6766 GCA_044353065.1 Flavobacteriales bacterium
ATATCATCGCGCAGAGTGGAGCCATTCACTGCATCACGCATACCGTGGGTGTTGCCGATCCTTTGCTCATTTCCCATCAACCCCTTCAAGATACTTACGATTCAAACAACCCCTATTTTGTTTCAGCCTACTTGAATCACCGCTCGGGAATTGAACGTGCAACCATATTTTGGAGAGTGCAAGGAGACAATACTTTCAATACGATTGAAATGTCTGCGGGGCTCATCAACTGGGAAGGTTTCATTCCTGCCCAGCCAGCCGGCTCCATCATCGAGTATTACATCGAAGGCGAATCAGTGAGTGGAAAAATTCAGGTACGCCCAATGCCCGCACCGACCGGATACTGGACTTTCGAAGTATTAGGAACACCACTTGAAGTTTCTTCTATTACTTCGAATATGATCCAGCGGATATATCCAAATCCCGCATCTGCCATTACATGCGTAGAAATAAGTGTTTTGCAATCTCAGTATGCCAGCATTTCACTCATTGACATTGCAGGCCGCACTGTTGCTAACATTCACGAAGGAATAGTTCCGCAAGGAACATCGAATTACTTTCTGCATGCGAATCAATACGAATCAGGTGCATACCGAGTTTTGATTCAATCCGGAAACATGTATCAAACTTTGCCTTTAATGATCAAGTAGATTGGTAAGCAAGAAACTCATATCGGAAGAAGCACTGGCAACAGCCACCAAGTTGCCCAAAGACAACGCGCTGATTACCTTGTTAAGCAAGGTTGCTCGCATTGATAAAGTAAATGAGCTCTACTCTCATATGTGCGAGACACCCGGTCTAGAGAGTATTCAAACACTATTTAATCATCTCGACATTGATTGTGTGTTGGATGAATCTGAACTTGATCATATTCCAAAAAGTGGCCCTTTCATTATTGTAGCTAATCACCCATTTGGTGCATTGGACGGATTGGCCATGTTGTTAGCCATCGCAAAGGTTCGTCCCGATTTCAAGGTAATGGCCAACTTTTTACTGCAAAATGTTGAGCCCATTAAAGATTACTTCATTTCAGTTAATCCATTCGAAAGCCGCAAAGAAGTATACTCCAACGTAAGCGGATTAAAGGCCGTTCGACAACATGTAGAAAACGGCGGTGCATTAGGAATTTTTCCGGCGGGCGAGGTAAGCACTTATCAAGGTGAAATGAATGCAGTTGCTGATAAGAAGTGGGTGAATTCCGCCATAAAAATCGTTCGTAATGCGGGTGTTCCCGTGATTCCACTTTTTTTTGACGGCAGCAATTCCAAGTTGTTTCATCTTCTGGGAATGATTCATCCTAACCTACGGACATTGGCATTACCGGCGGAAATGCTGCGAAAGAAAGGAGACAGTATTCGCATGCGCATTGGCAAACCTATCCAACCAAAGGATACGTTGATGTTTACGTCAATCGATCAGTACGGAAGGTATCTGCGCGCGAAGACATATGCCCTAGGAAGTTCATTAGAAGTAAAACGAGACTATTTCCGCATATTCAGAATAGAGAAATCGCCCGAGCAAATTGTCGCACCGATTGATCACAAACTCATCCTTGGTGAAATTGAAAATATCCATGCATTCAAAACGCTTTCGTACGACAACTTTGATTGCTTCGTGGTTGGATGTGAGCGAATACCAAATATCCTGCGAGAGATAGGTCGATTGCGCGAAGAAACTTTTCGGTCTGTGGGTGAAGGTACCAACAAGAGCATAGACCTGGATGAATATGATTTGTACTACAATCATCTCATACTTTGGGATCAAAAAGAACAGAAAATTGCCGGGGCCTATCGGGTTGGTGATGGTTCGCAAATCATGCAGCGCTACGGCAAGAAGGGTTTCTACATTTCGTCGCTGTTTAAAATGGGCCCCCAACTCGATCCTATTTTGAATCAGTCATTGGAATTAGGAAGATCCTTCATTGTACCCGAATATCAAAAGCACCGCCTGTCGTTGTTTTTGCTCTGGAAAGGCATCTTGTTTTATCTCATGTCGAACGTTCAGTTCCGCTACATCATTGGTCCGGTTTCAATCAGCAACCAATATCAAGAGGTGAGCAAGGAACTGATTATTCAATTTATCACGAAACATTATTTCGATTCAGAGCTTGCCGCGCATGTTGAACCTTACAATGCCTTCAAACCGAAATTGACAAAAGTGGATACAGAGGCGCTGCTAGATTCAACCCAGAGCGACATCAAAAAAATGGACCGCATCATAAGTGAGATTGAACCTTCCAGTTTTACCATGCCTGTATTACTCAAAAAATATCTGCAGCAGAATGCACGCATCATTGCCTTCAATTGCGACCCAAAATTCAACAATGCTTTGGACGGCTTGATGTATTTGGACATGCAGAATTTACCGGCCGATACTATTGAAACCCTCCAGCGTGAAATGATTAGTTAATAGCATGCGCGCTCAATTTTCCATCCATGAACAATCGTAGAAATTTCATTAAAGCATCTGCTGTCACGGGGCTTGGCATAGGCCTTGGCGGCTTTACGCGAATTTTTTCGCAAGCAGAGCAAACTACTGAAACCACGCCATCTGACATTTTCAAAGAGGGCCTTGTGCTTTCCACCTGGGATGCGGGCATACCTGCCAACGAAGCAGCATGGAAAGCCATGCTCGACGGAGGCAATGCATTGGACATGGCAGAGAAAGGCGTGAATGACACAGAGGCTAATTTGGCAAATTTGACGGTTGGCTTGGGTGGATTTCCCGATCGCGATGGACACACTACGCTGGACGCTTGCATCATGGATAGCACGGGCAATGCTGGAAGTGTCATGTTTCTCGAACACATCAAACACCCTGCATCGGTTGCTAGGCGCGTAATGGAAAAAACCCCACACGTCATTCTTGTGGGTGAAGGTGCCTATCAGTTTGCTTTGTCGGAAGGATTCAAGCACGACGATTACGTAGGCGAAGAATCACAGAAGGCATGGAAAGAATGGCTAAAAACCAGTCAGTATAAGCCCATCATCAACATCGAAAATCACGATACGATTGGTTTAATTGCTATGGATGCCAATGGTGATTTAGCCGGTGCGTGCACCACCAGCGGCATGGCATTCAAAATGCGCGGCCGTGTGGGCGATAGTCCAATCATCGGCGGTGGTCTTTATGTCGATAATGAGATTGGCGCTGCTACATCGAGCGGACTGGGAGAAGCTGTGATTCGAACGTGTGGTTCATTCCTGGTTGTTGAGATGATGCGCCAAGGCGCAACACCGCAAGAAGCTTGCGAGGAAGCAATCAACCGAATTAAAATTAAACACACCAATTACAAAGACTTTCAGGTTGGTTACTTGGCGGTAAACAAAGCAGGTGAAATTGGCGCATTTGCAATACACCCCGGTTTTACCTACTCACTGCACAAATTGGGAGAGAATAAAGTTTACAAATCGAAGAGTCTTCTTGACCAGTAACCGCAGCATCTGTTTGAATCACAATCCAACCATGCCCAACATCAAATCAATACTGCTTTTATCGAGACCCATCAATTTAATCATTATTGGTTTCACCATGTGTATTGTTCGTTGGGTTGTTCTTTTGAATGTGCTTAAAGAAAAAGACATTCAATCGTTACCTCTGAGCAACTTCCAATTCTGCGTGCTTGTAATTGCTGCTATGCTAATAGCCGCAGCAGGTAATATTATCAACGATTATTTTGATCAACGCGCCGACAAAATCAACAAACCGAAAAAGGTAATCATAGGTAAAAGTGTAAACAGGAAAGTTGCCATTCTCATTCATCAAAGTATGAATGCCGTAGCACTTGGCCTTGTGCTTTGGGTAAGCATAAAAAATGGTTTCTTAATGCTGATGATACTTCCTCTGCTCATCGCGCTTCTACTTTGGTCTTACTCTCCTTTATTCAAGAAGAAACCTCTTGTCGGAAATCTGCTCGTCGCCTTCTGCACCGCTGCGGTTCCCATTTTCGCTGTGCTTACCGACCTACACCTTCTTAAGCACTCTCTAACCGGCCCGCCTTTGCCCGGCGAGTTCATCAATCAATCTATTTGGCCTTTAATATTAGCCATAGCAGCATTTGCGTTCGTGCTCACCATGATAAGAGAAGCGGTAAAAGATGTTCAAGACGAACCCGGAGATCGCTCCGAACACTATCAAACACTACCGATTATTTGGGGATTAAAACGAACCAAGCGTTATGTCATGAGTTGGATGCTTGTGTTCCTCTGCATGGTTGTCGTTCTCATTGTGCAATCCACGGTTATCATAGACCAATGGATGATACTCGGACTATTGGTCCTACCTATGTTAATCGCCTTTTACTTCGTGGTTAAAGCCAAAAGCACGATGGATTTCGGTAAGGTGAGTTTGCTTATCAAAATTGTAATGTTGTGCGGCTTGCTTCTGTTAATGACGCTCCCTGCTTAATTCCATTTTTCCCGGCACGCGGATTAAGAGCAACAGCCCAACAATAAAAAAGAGGATGAGCGCCAGTATGCTAGTGCGCATGCTTCCGAATGTTCCCTCGATGTATCCAAAAGACAAAAGACCGATAATAAGTCCGACCTTTTCGGTAACATCATAAAAGCTGAAGAAAGAAGCCGTGTCCTTTGTTTCAGGAAGCAATTTAGAATACGTGCTTCGCGCGAGCGACTGCGTGCCACCCATGATGAAACCAATAGCGGAAGCAGCGATATAAAAATCAATTACAGTGTGAACAAAATAGTACGCCACTATGCAGATGATTGCCCAGATAACGAGAGCCGCTATCAACGTCATGATATTGCCTAACCTTTTACTGAACCAGGAAAACACAACCGCACCTGGGATTGCGATAAGCTGAACCAATAAGACCGCGCCAATGAGTTGTCCATCGGCAAGACCCATAACAACTTTTCCCGTTTCATCAACGCGTTCAATTTCCTTTGTCCCGAATAGAGAAGCCATTTGCATGATGGTTTGCACTCCCATGGAAAAAACAAAAAAGCTCAACAGATAACGCTTCAGGCGCGGGCTGTGTGTAAGACTTGACCAAACACCCGATAGCTCCTTGAAACCATTCGACAGCACTCCATGCTCAAATTTTCTTCCGGTGGATACTTCGGGCAAATGGCGAAACGTGTATTGAGCAAACCCTGCCCACCATATTCCTACGGTTATAAAACACCAACGCGCGCTTATATCGAGCACCATAATCATGATCAGGTTGAGCACCAGAAGAAGCACGCTTCCAATGTATCCGAGTGAATAGCCCTTTGCACTTAGTTTATCTTGTTCGTGCGGTTCTGCAACTTCAGGCAGGAAGGAATTGTAGAGTGCATAGCTGCACCAAAAACCAATGCATGCCAACACGATACTGATCATGCTTAGCTCCAGCTGTTTTACATCGAAAAAATAGAGTGATGCACACGATGCCGCACCCAAATAGCAAGCTGCTTTCATAAAGAACTTCTTTCTTCCCAGATAATCGGCGACACCTGCAATGGTTGGTGCGAGAAGACAAACGAGTAACATTCCAAAAGCCAGCGCATACGAAAGTGCCTCAGTATTTTTCAGATGCGCCCCAAAAAACATGACGTAATCTCCCTCAGCACCATCTTCCGCTGCAGCCGTGACTTTGCTGTAAAAAATGGGAAATATGGCAGTGCCAATTACGAGGTTGTAGGTAGAGTTCGCCCAATCATACATGGCCCATGCATGCTGTGCTTTGGTCGTGGTTTTCATAGGGTAAACATACAGCGACTTATTTCGTTTTAGGAAGGGGCGAGCTATATTCGAACCGTGAAAACAACATTCGATATAGTAATTGTGGGCGGTGGTATTGTTGGTGCAGCCACGCTTTACAAAATTCAAATAGCCTTTCCACATTTGCATATTTTGCTTCTAGAGAAAGAGCCCAACTTAGCGAACCACCAAACAGGCAACAACAGCGGAGTGATACACTCGGGGATTTATTACAAGCCCGGATCGTTGAAGGCGGTCAATTGTGTGAACGGAAGACGAGAGTTGGTTCAATTCGCCAAAGAATATGGGGTTAAGCACGACATCTGCGGGAAGCTTATCGTAGCAACCAACGAATCAGAGCTACCCAACTTGGAAAAAATTTGGAGCCATGGAATGACCAATGGCATTGAAAATATGTCTAGAGTATCGAAAGAACAAATTAAAGAAATCGAACCGTATTGCGAGGGAATCGCTGCGGTGCATATCGGGTGCACAGGCATTATTGATTTTCGCGGAGCGACTGAAAAAATGGCTGAATTAGCATTGGCAAAGCAGCCGGCGAGTGAGGTCCATACAAGCGAGGAAGCAATTGCTTTCGAGAGGCAAGGAAGCATGTCTACGGTCATTACAAACAAAGCAAAATACAGTGCGAAGCATTTGATTTTCTGCGGTGGCTTGCAGGCTGATCGCTTGGCGAGAAAAGATGGTGTTCGATTGAAAGAAAAGGTAGTCGGCTTCCGCGGAGACTATTACGAATTAACCGAGCAAGCGAAACACAAGGTTAAACATCTGATTTATCCTGTGCCGAATCCCGACTTTCCGTTTCTTGGAGTGCACTTCACGCGCATGGTCAATGGAGATGTAGAATGCGGGCCAAATGCTGTTTTCACATTCAAGCGTGAAGGATATGGTAAAACAGATTTCAGTTTGCGTGACACGATGGATGCCTTGAGTTACATCGGCACCTGGCGCCTTTTCATGAACAACATGAAATTTGGAATTGATGAATACCGAAGAGCATTTTCAAAGCGATTGTTTTTAAAAACGCTTCAAACGCTTATCC
>JBILCQ010000120.1:0-6723 GCA_044353065.1 Flavobacteriales bacterium
CTTTCACGATTGCCTATCCACCGCCACCTGCATTAAACAACCCGCAATGCGAGTCTAACATTGCCCGCACGGCTCCGCAAAACATTCTGTTCAACTGGCAAACACCCCTGGGCATTCCACCGACGGCCCAGGCGTCTTATCGATTCACCATCGTGCAATTGCCTGATGGCATTGATGCGCTTTCTGCACTTGAAAACACGACTGATCCTGTCTACACAACAGAAACTCCCAATACAAGTATCAACTACGGCATGGCCCAACCCATGCTCCAATCATCGCGAACCTATGCGTGGCGCGTGCAGGTTGTTGATCAGTCGAATAGTATTCAGTTTCAAAACGATGGTTATTCCGAACCCTGCACATTCAATTACCTGGAACCCGGTAGTGGTGGTAATCCGTTCACCCTTGTCTTCCCTTTGGAGGGTGATACGTTGCCTTGGCAGCATATGCCAATCATGCATCGATTCGATCCGTATTCCAACGACTATGAGCATTACGAACATCAATTCGTGTTGCGCAGAAACGGTTCACAAGTCGATACCTACGATGCCGACAATAACTGGCCGCAAGGACCGCAACAAACGCAGAGCATATTCCTTGCGGGAATTACTCAGGAACAAAGCCAACACCTCAATTTGTATAAGCCACTGAGTGCTCCAGGCGTGGTGTCGTTCAACTCGGGTGAACAATTCGATTGGGATGCAGACATTCAGTTGCGTCGTTCAACCGACACCTACATGACAGGCAGTCTTTCCGGTTCGTTCGTCAGTGGTATGGGGCGTCCGCGTCCGGTTGCTCCTATGAACAACGATACCGTTCAGAAGAATATGGAGGTTACGTTACGCTTTGCTACTGCAGCTCCGCCGTCACGTCTCGCGCCACCGTTTGCTCTGATGCAAACGTCGGGGCCCAACCATATCGTCAATTTCTTCAACGGCGGAATCGACGAGCGCTGGTTGCTAGAAGTAAGCCGCTCCAGCGATTTTGCGACTGTTATCGCCAGTAAATCGAAACGCATCGGTCAAGGGCTTTCCTACAACGCATCGGGGTGCACCGAGCAATGCTTGCTGGATTCGCTCTATCGCGATGAAACATTTTTATACACCCCTGCCGATTCCGGCGATTACTACTGGCGTGTACGTTGGATGCTTGATCCTGCATCAGAAACGGGGCCTTCCTATCACGATGGACCAACCTGGAAGTTCGTGGTGCGTGATTCTATCTCCAACAACGATCCCGAACCACCCACGCCAACCGAATGCGTGAACACGTGTGACGGTCCGGTTATTTATCCATCAGAGCGCGTTGCGGCAACAACGGCTGTGGTGGGAAACGATGTGGCTATTGGAATGTTTACCATGCGCATCACTGAAATTAATTGGAGTAGCTCAACAGCAAGTGGGAAGGGCACGATTCAGGTTCCTTTCATGCGCGCTCCGATGAAGGTTCGTTTCAATTCCATTAAAATTAATGCAGCCAACCGCGTATTTGAAGGCGAAGTCGATGGTGAATACGACAACGCAGGTATTATACCGGCCGGTATTACGGAAGGTGTAAGTCATCTTGCCTCGCTTAGTGAATCAGAAGCACGCAATCTCAATTCGTTTGTGAACGGTACCGGCCGTTTGGTGTCGCAATTTGCTACCGATATCCCGATGGGTCTGCCGATTGGTCTCGATCAAAATGTGGATGACCAGCGCGTGACCATTGGCATTGTGGGACTCAATTTCACACCTGAAACAGCCCGATTGAATGCGATGGTGTCGGTCGATATTCCCGCTGCGCATGGATGGCTGAGCTTAGGCGCCACGGATATCTGTTTTCACCCTGATGGCATTGGAGGCGATGGCAGGGCGATGCTCTATTTGCCACTCGATCACGTCATCCCTTTCGGTGATAGTATTTCCTTGCGATTTAATAAAACGCGCTTTAGTGAAGACTTTAGCACAGTGCTCGACTCCGGAACTTTCGTGAGCTGGGATTGTCAAGGTTTTCGCTCGCTCGCAATTGATGGCGCTGTTGTTTTTGGTCGCGATATGCTCGTCGAAGACATGCCCGATGGCACACAAGGAACGCATCAAATTGAAGCAGAGTTTACCGCCAAGGTTCGTCGTCGCAGCCAGTGGCTTACCCGCATCAACTTCAACCATCCGTTCCAGGTGAAAGGTGTGCCCGGTTGGGGCTTTGAAGTGGAAGAAGCATGGCTCGACTTTGCTGATAGCGAAAACCCCATGGGCTTTCATTTCCCGCAGGGATACGCATTTGACACGACGTTGTATAACCCCGGTGGTGTCGACTTATCGGATGCCGAGGCGGAATTGTATTGGAAGGGTTTCTACCTGAAGCGTCAGTCGATCAAACTCCCTCCCGAGTTTAGAACGTATTCGAGTCCAAGTAATCGACTTGAATTTGGAGTCAACGACATGATCATTGACCGATCAGGACTCTCAGCCAGTTTCCGCGTGGAAAACTTGTTTGAAGTGACCGATGGTAACCTGAACGGATGGGGCTTCTCGATGGATACGCTGATGGTGGATGTCGTTCAGAATTCATTCTCTCGCGGTGGTTTCGTGGGTGAAATTCACATTCCGATTAGCGACTCTTCATTGGTGTATAGTTCTATGATTCGACAGAATCTGGTTTCGAAAAACTTCAGGTATGAACTGCGTGTAACACCAAAAGACACCATCAATGCCGACCTCTGGGCGGCTGAACTGGCACTTAATCCAACCTCTTACATTCAGGCCACTATCGATTCGGCAGGTGTATTTGCTCGTGCTGAGCTAAGTGGTAAAATGAACATCAATGCGAATCTGGATGGTGTTGGCAATATCAACTTTCAGCTCATGGAATTTCAGGAGCTGGGCTTCCAAACTCGAGCTCCGTATATCGATTGCGCCGACTGCTTGCACATGGGGTTTGCCAGTCCGCAGAAGTTTATGGGCGGATCGTCGTATGAAGAGGGTAGCGGTTCAACAGGAGACGATGAGGGCAACGGTGGTCTGAGCGGATTCCCGGTCAACATTGAAGACATCGGCCTCACCATTCGTGATGGTGAAAGTGGCATGCGAGCAGGAATTCAATTCACGCTCACACTCAACCTTACGGGCGAAAGCAACACGTTTTCGGCAGCAACCACACTTGCGGTAATGGGCAAGCTCAACCTCGGTGGCGGAGCTCAACAAGCTTGGGAGTTCGACAGTGTAGACCTCGACAGCATTGGTATTTCCGGATCGGTCGGAGTTGTGGAGCTCCAGGGAGGCCTGCGTTTCTACAATGGCGACATGACCTATGGCAATGGTTTCAAAGGAATGATTCGAGCCACCTTTAAACCGACGATAGCCGTTCAGGTGGTGGCACAGTTTGGTGAAAAATCAGGATTTCGTTATTGGATGGTCGATGCTCAGGCCGTGTTTACACCGGGTATAACCCTCATGTCGGGCCTTGACTTATTCGGCTTTGGTGGCGGGGCTTGGTATCACATGAGACGCACCACACCTTTGCCTTCAGCTGCTGATTTGAATGTGGAAGCATCTGAAACTTCCGAATCGGAGGAAGACGTGGAAGCTGCACCGCCCGGACTTACGTTGTCGGGCGTGACGTTTGTTCCCGATCAGACTATCGGTTTTGGTTTTGAAGCGACTATTATATTCGGTAGCAATGGCAACGGACAGGCATATAATGCTGATGTTTCCTTCGGCGCTGAATTCAATTCAAATGGAGGTATCACCCAAATGTATTTGGAAGGAAACGGATACTTCATGTGTGAAATCAATGATCGCAGCAACCCTCAAATCCACGGTGAAGTGCGCATAGCTTATGATTTCACACGCGATATTTTCGATGCTCGTTTTGCGGTTACGGTTAACGTTGCAGGCGGTGTGCTGAAAGGAGTGAACGAAGGCGGACTTGCAGGAGAAGTTCATATTTATGCTTCCCCCGAAACATGGTTTATTCACGCGGGTACGCCCACTACTCCCATGGGACTCGATGTCGCAGGTGTTTTTAGAACAGAATCGTACCTCATGGTGGGTATGAATCTTCCGGCAGCTCTTGAGCCGCCCGCTGAGGTTACCAGCGTCATTACTCCCTCTGTGATTGAGCGACATCCGGGGTTGGCCGACGGTGATGGCTTTGCATTCGGAACACGAACACGCTTTAACCCGAGCTTTGAGGTTATGCCGATTTATGCCAGTTTGGATTTGCAAATGGGCTTTGACATTGCACTTCTAAACCATGGTCCAGATGTCTTTTGCGAAGGTTCGCCACCAGGATCAACAATCGGTGTGGATGGCTGGTATGCCGATGGTAAAGCATATGCCTACATCGGAATGGACATTGGACTTTTTGTGGATCTGTGGGTGGTTAGCGGTCGTTTCAGTATCATTAACGCCAGCATGGCAGCACTGCTTCAAGCCGGATTGCCCAATCCAAGCTGGGTTCAAGGCACGTGCGGAGGTCAGTATAACATCTTGAATGGTATGGTGCGCGGTAATTGCCAATTCGAATTCAAGTTGGGTGATGAATGCAGACCTGCCGCTCAAAGTCCTCTTGCTGGTATCGAAATACTGGAAGATTTAGTTCCTTACAACGGAGAGCAAAACGTAGACTGCGGAACCAATCCGGAAGCGTCCTTCAATGCAGAAGTTGATACTCCGTTCGATTTAAATGAAATGCTGAGCAACGGTTCAGAGCGTTTGCGCCGCTTCCGTTTTGTGGTTGAACGTTTCGATTTGAAGAAAGGAACCGTGTTGGTTCAGACTCGTCGCACCACTTCGCCCGATAAGTTTAAGTCGAGCCTGGTTCCTGCTGCGTTTTTAGATCCATTTACAAACTATACGGTATCCATCAAATTGAGAGGAGAGGAGTTCAACTTCTCAACCAATACATGGGGACCTGCCTATAAAAATGACGGTTCGCTCATTGTTGCTGAACAGTCCAATACTTTTAAAACAGGAGCATACCCCGATCGTATTCCGGACAATGCCGTGCTGTTCTCCTATCCGTTTAATACCCAGCGTTACTTCTTGCAGGGAGAATGCAATGACGGCATAGTGAAGATTAAGTCGGCCATGGATCCGCTCTTTGCGACTAACCCAACTCCAACCACAATTCGTAAATTCTCAGTACGATTTATTCCGGTTGATGGCGGCCCTGAAATCAATACAGCGTTGAACTACAGCGGTGGAAACGTAACATTCGAAATTCCGCAGCTAGTCAATAATAAGGTCTATGCGTGTCAATTGATTTCGAAAGACAGCACGCTCTATTCGATACAGCAGAATATGGCCAATATGGTTGGAACCACTGCCTCTGCAGCCGGCAGCGCTGCAGGTGCTTCCATAACTGCAAGCCAGTTATCTTCTGTTACCGCTGCTCAGTTCTCCACGCTTCAGCAAACATTCGCCACGATGGGTGCTGGCGCTGAAGCAAGAAACAACCGCATCAACGGTAGGTCGGTGCGTAAAAATGAGAAGCTCTTGTATGTGTTCTTCTTTAAAACATCTCAGCACAATACGCTGATTCAGAAAATGCAGGCACACAATCCAAGTTCAACCACACCGGAATTGTTTGGAAGCATCACCTGGCTGGAACCGAAGTATACAGGTGGCGAAAAATTCGATGCCTTTGATGTGAACGGATTCCCATACACCGATGGCTCAACTCCGATGCGCACAAAGTCGCTTGTCTATTTTGGTGATCCTCGCAGTGGCAACTGGAATACAACGTATACCACGCCTGTCATTTATGACCTCTATCAAATGTTTCGTTCCGGCGGATACTCAGCACTGAAATTGTTGCGATCAAATCCGGATACGATCGGAATTCCACCACGCTGGACCGTTCGATTTGATGCTGACTATAATTCTGCAGCGCCCCTTTCGCCGAGCGAATTCTTGCCGCAAAGTCTGGCACCTAATTCAGTATTCTCAAACCTGTCCATCTCGCAGGTTGCCTCCTCTGCCATAAGTACTTCATCTGGTTTTGGCGGTTTCGGTGCATTCGGCGGCTTAGTTTCTTCCCCAAGCTCTTTGCACCTGAAGGTTTCTACGGGAATGAATACGTTTTTCGATTATCAGCGAATGGTGACAATTGGAAATAATGTGATGGGCACATATGGCCATCCTTCAACAAGCGAGTTCTATCCTTCCAACGTGAAAATTAAATTCCTGCAATTCTTGGGTTATGGCTGGAGACCAATGTATACAGGCTCGTATGAAGTGAACTACTATTTCAGAACACCTGCTTTCTTGTGTCAGACACTTGATAATTTCACGCCAATCGACAACCGTAAACCTTATACGTACTGATTTATGAAACGCATTTTAATTTCTCTAATACTTTTGGTTTTCGTCACGGTGCAACTGCAGGCGCAAAGCGAACACCTGCGCATCATAGCACGTCAGTATGCCGATTCGGTAGTGTTGCGCTGGGCTCCACTAAATGCTGTGGAGTGGGCGCAGATGAACCGATATGGTTATCGTTTGGAACGCTTTGAGTTCAACGAGAACACAACCAAGAACAGCAAGCCTAAGCAACTCGGGCCCGATAGTATTCGACCTTATAGTCTGGATAAATGGAAGGCTGCCTTTCCGGCTAATCATCCATGGGCACCTATAGCGGTGCAGGCCTTGTATGGCAAGCAATTCAACACCACAATGGCAGGTGCTTCTTCCATCAAGGCGCAATCGCAAGAGGCAATGCTGCGCTATTCGTTTTCAT
>JBILCQ010000121.1:0-6718 GCA_044353065.1 Flavobacteriales bacterium
CTGACAGCACAGTTACCTGGACAGACAGCGACATTCGTGCCTACTACAACAAGCACAAAAACGATCGTGAATACCGCCAAGAAACCAGCCGCTCAGTGAAATACCTGAACTTCCCGGTTCAAGCTACCGCATCGGACAGTGCAACACTTCGCGATAATCTTAATCAGATTGCTTCCGATTTCCGCACGGCTAAAAGTGACTCACTGTTCGCTGCAAACAACGCAGGCAACCCGGCTGAAGCGTACACCAATTACACCGATGGAATGCTCCCCGCTGATGTTGAAGCGCGTCTCAAAAATGACTCCCTCGGAACCGTTATAGGTCCATTCGCACACAATGGTCGTTTCCTACTGGTGAAGTCTAGTAAGCGTGGCGTTGATAACAACTCTGTGCAAGCTCGTCACATTCTGATTAAGGATAAGGCGACCGGTAAATCAAAACTCGACTCTCTGAAAACGGTAATTGCCAAGAACAAGAATTTTGATGAAATGGCTCGCCAGTATTCTGAAGATCCGGGCAGCGGTGCACAAGGTGGTGACCTCGGTAAATTCGGACGCGGTCAAATGGTAAAGCCATTTGAAGATGCATGCTTCAACGGCGCAGTTGGCGCATTGCAAATTGTAGAAAGTGATTTCGGATGGCACTTGATTGAAGTTACAGGCAAGAACTTCCCTTACACTAAAATCGCTCAAATAGATCGTGCCATTGAACCAAGCAGCAAGACTATCAAAAGTGCTTATGCCTTGGCTAAAGAGTTTTCAATTAACTGCTCCGATACCGCCTCTTTCCGTTTGGCAGCCGACACTCTTAACGGAGGCACAAAACTTATCGACGGCAAAAACATCAGACCGAATTCGACTTCAGTAGCTAGCTTAACCGATGCCGGTGAATTGGTCTCTTGGGCCTATGGCGCTGAACTCGGCGAAGTATCACAGCCCATGATGATTGGAAAAGAATACATTATTGCTGCACTTACTGAAGTGAAAGAAAAAGGAGTACCCACTTTCGAAAACGTTTACGACGTAATGAAAGCGGAGACTATCAAAGAAAAGAAAGCCGAGAAATACACTGCGATGATGAACGAAGGTTCACTCGCGGATATCGCAACACGCATCGGTTCGGATGTCAAGAAAGCTGAAAACGTAACCATGCGCAATTCGAACCTGCCTTCAAGCGGAGTTAGTATGACTGAAAACATGGTTATCGGAGCTTGTTTCGGATTGAACACAGGCACTATGTCGAAAGCAATTATAGGCAAAGGTGGTGTTTACGTAATTCAACGTAATGCCGACATCACAGTTGCTGAGTCTGTCGACAACTACCAAAGCGATATGGATCGTGCGACTGCCTCTTCTCAGCAGAAGGCGGCCAACAGCGTGTTCAACTCATTCAAGGAAGCCGCTCAAATCGAAGACAATCGATACAACCGTCGATAATAAAATTTATAGTTAGCAAAAGCCCGGCTTTGGTCGGGCTTTTTTTTGCTCTTTCCTATCAATAAAAGCAACGGAATTGTTGATTGTTTCCGACAACAACACATCCGATTAAACGAATGCACAAGTTTACATTTGCCTCATGAATCAACAGCTTTCACCCGAAGAAATAGTGCGCAGAGAAGCGCTCGATAAACTTCGTTCTCTTGGAATAGACCCTTTTCCTGCAGCAGAATTCGAAACCAATTCTACAGCGAAAGAAATCTTAGAATTTTATGAAGAGGGCAAGGCCGTTAGCATCGCAGGTCGCTTGCACAACATGCGTGATATGGGCAAGGCCAGTTTCGCTCAGCTCCAGGATTCGACGGGTAAAATTCAGATTTACATAAGCATCGATTCTATTTGTCCGACCGACGATAAAACGCTCTACAAAGAGGTAATTAAACATCTCATTCATTTTGGTGATTTCATTGGTGTTAGTGGTAAACTCTTTAAAACGCGCATGGGCGAAATTTCAGTTCATGTGGAATCCTTCGTCCTGCTGGCTAAATCAATCAAACCACTTCCGGTTGTTAAAACAGACAAAGACGGAATCATACACGATGCATTTACAGATCCTGAGCTTCGCTACCGCATGCGTTATGTGGATTTGGTTGTGAATGAGAAGGTACGCGACACGTTCATCGCTCGAACGAAGATTGTGAATGCCATGCGTAACTTCTTTAACTCGCATGGCTATCTGGAAGTCGACACTCCTGTTCTGCAGGCCATTCCCGGAGGAGCATCAGCACGTCCATTCATCACACATCACAATGCGCTCGATGTGCCGATGTATTTGCGCATCGCCAATGAACTTTACCTGAAAAGACTTATCGTCGGTGGTTTCGAGGGTGTCTATGAATTCAGTCGCAACTTTCGCAACGAAGGCATGGATCGTACGCACAATCCGGAGTTTACGGTTATGGAAATTTATGTGGCGTACAAGGATTACTACTGGATGATGGACTTTACAGAAGCTATGATTCGTCATGTGTGCCAAGAAGCTCTCCATACAACATCTGTTCAGTTTGCAGATCGTACAATCGATTTTGGTAAGCCATTTCAGCGCATCACCATGACCGATGCCATCAAGCAATACACCGGCTTCGATATCACCGGCAAGACAGAAGAAGAATTGAATGCATTCGCCAAGAGTATTGGAATCGAAGTGAATGACGCCATGGGCAAAGGAAAACTCATCGACGAGATTTTTGGAGCCAAGTGCGAGGGCAACTTCATTCAACCGACGTTCATCATGGATTATCCCGTTGAGATGTCGCCATTGTGCAAGCGCCATAGAAACAATCCTGAACTCACCGAGCGTTTCGAGTTGATGATAAATGGTAAGGAGGTCGCAAATGCCTACAGCGAACTCAATGACCCCATCGATCAGCGCCAGCGATTCGAAGATCAGTTGAAACTTCAGGAGCGAGGCGATGATGAAGCCATGTTTATTGACCAGGACTTTTTACGCGCGCTCGAATATGGAATGCCTCCAACTTCCGGAATGGGAATCGGCGTAGATCGCCTAGTCATGTTTCTAACGAACAATGAAGCCATCCAAGAAGTCCTATTCTTCCCTCAAATGCGTCCCGAGAAGTTTCAGTCGGGTCCGAACCTGCAAGATTTCATTGCACTTGGAATACCGGAACTTTGGGCTGAACATGTTGTCAAAGCGGGTTACGATTCCATTGAAAAATTGAAAAGCAGCAAACCAACAGCCGTTCATCAGCAACTCAATGGATATCGCAAAAAGAACAAGCTCGATATTCCGGCAGTTCAGCTTGAAGATGTACTCGCGTGGCTCAGTTAAGCTAAACTAAACACATAGGTTGGTTAAAAACATTCCTTGCGCCTTTTCGGAAGCAAGGTCATGACATTTCATTTTTGTATACAACCCATAGAAATCATGAAAACACTTTTGTTTGCGGCATTCTCCGCCATTTTCCTTCTTAGCAGTTGCGTGCCACAGCGCAAATATGCCGACACCGTTTCAAAGAAGAATTCGTGCGAGAAAGAACTTGAAGCCCTCAAAAAATCACATGAATTGTTGGAGGCGACTAAGAAAGACCTGGAAAATAAAGTAGATGCCGTGGGAGATATGAATACCATTCTGGCAAACGACACCCTGCAAATGGGTAGCGACTATCGCCAGCTCAAGGCACAATACGATAAAATCAACGAGCTGAATGAACTGCTTTCGAAAAAAAGCAATGAGCTGCTATCGCAAGCAACCGGTGAAAACAAAAAACTTGTGGAAGAACTGAATAGAACTCAAGAGTCGCTCCAGCGCAAGGAAGATATGCTGAAGGATTTGGAGAAAAACCTGAATGAAAAACAAGCTGCCATTGATAAGACAAACGCAGAGTTAGCCGAAAAACAGAAGCGTCTAAGCGACCTTGAAAAGCTCCTTTCCGACCAAGAAGCAGCAAGCCAGGCGCTCAAAGACAAAGTACAGGCGGCGTTGCTGAGCTTCAAAGACAAGGGACTTACCGTAAGTGAAAAAGACGGTAAGGTTTACGTAAGCATGGAAGCACAGCTGCTTTTTGCAACGGGCAGCACAGTGATTGATCCGAAAGGTAAAAAGGCATTGATCGACCTAGCCAAGGCGATTGAAAACGATACCGATATGGAAGTTCTTGTAGAAGGGCACACCGATACAGACAAACTCAATTCGCCTTCCTACCCGAAAGATAATTGGGACTTGAGCGTACTTCGCGCCACAGAAGTAGTGAAAATAATGTTGGCCAACAGTTCTGTAAAACCTCAAATCCTAAGTGCGGCCGGACGTGGTGAATTCTTCCCGGTCGATGCTACAGACAAGTCGAAGAACCGCCGAATTGAAATCATCCTGCAACCTAAGCTGGATGAGCTTTATAAGATAATCGAAGGACAATAGTTCATCGAATAAGGGTTACAAATCCCCTTAGAATCTTTTCTTGACTTAACGCTCCATCGGGTTCTACCGTTTGGTAACGGATGATGTACGGATAAACCTCCGACTCTACGTAGTGATCGCCATCGCGTCGTTGACCAAGCCACGGTTGCGACATGTCGAAGTTCTCAAAGAACATTTCGCCCATACGGTTATACAATTGAAGATGAAACATCTTGATGTTGTCGCCATAAATGAGCCAGGCATCATTGATGCCATCACCATCGGGCGTAAAAGAGTTTGGCACATACAGCGCTTCCAAACAATCCTCTAACACCTCAGTCTGAAATTCGGCTCTGCATCCCTTGTTGTTAGTTATCCAAACTGAATACGTGCCGGGTTCATACAAAGTAAGAATTCGGGAAGTTGAGTCATTATTCCAAACGTAGGTAGATCCGGCATTCTCAGCATCGAGAAAATTCACATCATCATTCTCCCCAAAGCAAAATTCATATTCCGACAAAAATGGTTGTTGAGGTAATGGATGAAAAGTAACGGTGGTCGATTCAGAAACCGTACACTCTCCATTAGACGCTTGTACAGAATAATTACCCGATTCCGTAACTGTAATAAGAGATGTTACTTCACCCGTGCTCCACAAGTAATCAGGCCCAGATAAACCGGCTCTCAACTCAATTTCATCGCCTTCACATGCAGAAAGAGTTGATTCCAAATTAATGATCGGAAATGGAATAAACTCAACCATGATTTCATCTTCCGAAGTGCACCCCTCCGGTGACACTACTAACACCGAGTAAGAACCCGAGGCATTCACCTGAATAGTCGGTTGCTCAGATCCGGTGCTCCAAAGTATAGAATACGCAGCGGGCCACGGAACGCTGAGTAATTGCTGCTCGCCCTCACAAACTTGCATGTCTGGACCCAAGTCTGTTGTCAATTGCTCTATAGAAACCTCCAGCGATGCAGAAGCTTCGCAACCGTCGCCTGAAATCGCGGTAACGCTTAGTGTGCCGGAATTGTTTGTTGTCAGTTCAGTAGTGGCCAGAGTATAATCAGCCACCCAGTTGGCGGGTGACCAAACCCATTGAACAGGCTCACTCAATGAACAAACTGCACTGATGGATTGTCCAATACTTTGACAACTCTCGATGGATCCGGGCGTAACATCAACCGTGAAAAGCGGTGTAACAGCGACATCAATTGTTTCCTCCAGTTGACAGCCGCTCAACTCATGAGTCGCTGTGCAAGTAATAACCGCGTCATCGGAAGGCTGGATTGAAACAGTCTGTGCCTGCAGCCCTTCAATAGCCGGATCACCTTCCCACTGCAAAACCACTCCCGTTATATCACCTGTCAGCTCCGCTTGCACAGTGGTCGACTGACCTGCGCAAAGAACATCATCCGAAACACTGAGCTGCATCGAAAACAGTGAAGCAAGTGTTAACGTAACACTCCCTTGAGCAGTACAACCAAATTCTGACGTGGCTTGCACGGAATAGGTTTGTGATTGCTGGACATCAACAGTTGGATTCTGACTAAATGCACCTACCATCGAAACCGCAGGGCTCCATTGAAACTGATACTGTCCGGATATGGAAGGTTCTGCAGAAATCATCGATTCTTGTGGCTCACAAATGACAGCATCTTCGGTCATCTCAAGACTAAACGGCTGGCCAACCTCAACCAACACCGAATCAAGGTAATCGCACTGGGTCGATGGATCTATGACGCTTATATAATACATCGTTGTCACCGTAGGAGATGCCGAAACAACTGATCCGGAGGAAGACGATAACGATTGCTGAGGTGACCACGCGCTTGATAGTGAGCTGGAACTATTTCGACCAACATAGGCATTTTCCAACACCCAATTATCTTGGTTAGGACCATAAAATCCGACCTGTCGCCATCTGAGGCGGACGTTCGATGCAGAAGCACCGGCGGGCAATGGCACTTCCACCGAAATAAAATCAGGATATGCTGACTCATAGAATACCTGCACATCTATCCATGGTCCATTCGCTACCGAATAGGCAAGAACAACATTATCACCGGGCTCTGCATTATCGCATGGAGCGCTTCCGTTAGCAACTTTCAATGAAAAATAGACTGTACCTCCACCTGTTAAATCAATCGGTTGCGTTATCGCCTCGCGAGGAAAGGCGCCGCTGAAGTAAAGTCCGTTACCGGTAATTGTTCCACAAACATTACTTTCTATTGCCCCGTTTATTGTTTGCCAATCTCCCCATGATATAGACGGGTCGAAATTATCTCTCCAAACCACTTCCTCAATTTCAATAGCTAAATCAACGGTCTCTCCCGAGCAGATTTGATAGGTATCCTCAGGCAC
>JBILCQ010000122.1:0-6710 GCA_044353065.1 Flavobacteriales bacterium
GCATTACGGGTGAGCTCGTTAAAATGCAGATGAAGCGCAAGGATGTCAAAGACAATTATGAGATCAAGAAAGTTTTGCGCAAAGCCACCGAAGACGACATCAATCGCTGGCAAGATGGTCGCAAACTAGAACAAAACACCATGATGCGAGCGCGCACTATTGCGCGTGATTTGCGATTGGAAATGAAGCTCAGCGACGTCGAATTCCAGGGTGACAAAACGAAGGCAACGTTTTACTACACGGCCGATGACCGAGTGGATTTCCGTGAACTCATTAAAAAATACGCAGAGGAGTTTCGTGTGCGCATTGATATGCGCCAAATAGGGTATCGCTACGAAGCGGGACGATTGGGCGGAATTGGCAGCTGTGGGCGAGAATTGTGTTGTTCTAGCTGGCTAACCGACTTCCGCGCCGTGAGTACGAGTGCGGCTCGTTATCAGCAATTATCGCTCAACCCAACCAAGTTGGCCGGACAATGCGGTAAACTCAAGTGCTGTCTGAATTTCGAATTGGATCAATATGTAGAAGCCCTGCGCGATTTTCCTTCAGTCAATACTCGCTTGCGCTTGCCGAAAGGAACCGCATCTCACTTCAAGACCGACATTTTCCAGCGCATCATGTTCTTTACCTATGATGGTCAGCCTGGGGAGCCCCCATTCCCGTTGAGCGTTGACTCAGTAAAGGAAATCATTGAAAAGAACAAGAAAGGAGTTGCAATTGACAATATTGATGAATTCATTATTGAAGAAACCGTCGAAAAAGAAACTGATTTCGCGGAAGTAGTTGGACAAGATAGTTTGACGCGTTTCGACAAAACCAGAAACCGCTCTCGTGGCGGGCGAAATCGCGGACGCGGTAACGAAAGTCGCGGGCCACAAGACCGCGCCAACAGGCCTCCCCGCCCTGAAGGAGAAAAGAAAGAAGGAGGTGCGCCACGCAATGAAAGAGGTCCTCGCCCGGAGCGTACTGAACAGGGCCCTCGTCCGGAGCGTCAAGACCGTCAGCAGCGCCCCAAACAAGGCCCGCCGCGGGAAGGAAATGCTCCACGTGGCGATCGTCCATCGAAAGAATTGAGAACGCCCAACCAACCGGGAAATGAGTCCGCGGGTGGAAACAATGAACCGAAAGGAGAGCGCAACGAACGCGACAACCGCAACAGAGGTGGCCGACGAAATCAACGCGGACGAGGCCCAAAAGGAAATGAAAGCAACAGTTCCCCGGCACCGAATAACCCGCCTGCATGAGATTTTTAGTATTCATACTGCTAGTTGTAACATCCTTGGCATCATGCGAAACTCCTAGCGAGTTCGAAGGCAATCAGCCAATCAATCCGCAAGGCTGGCGTGCTTCGGAGCCCGTTCATTTCGAATTCGAAACCAACGACACCGTTCAACTGCACAATTTCTATATCGATGTTCGTAATCGGGAAGATTATGCGTTCAGTAACATTTTCTTCTTTGTGGAAATGGAGTTTCCCAACGGCAAAAAGTCTATCGACACAGTTGAATGCACTCTTGCAAACGAGCAAGGGCAATGGCTCGGACAACATTCGGCCAGTCTCTACGACCACGAGTTTCTTTATCAGAGAGCAAAGCAATTTCCGTTGGGCGGCCGCTATAAAATAGACATTCGACACGGTATGCGTGTCGATGAACTGAAGGGCGTTTCCGATGTGGGTTTTAAACTTACTCACACCAAGCAGTAATCCCTTGAATAATCTTGCTATTTGAACTCGGAAAAAATTCGCGTGTTTAGTCTTTAGTTACTAGGCATCCGATTAATTTTACCGCCAATTCAAAAAACCGTATCGGGATTTTTTTATGGAATCATCACCTTCTCTTGCCGAGCAATATTTACCCATCATTGCAATGGCAGTCATAGCGCTTGGATTTGTTGTCACAACAATGCTTGCGACACACTTGTTGGGTCCAAAGCGCAAAACGCAAGTAAAAAGTGATCCGTTCGAGTGCGGTGTGGAAGTGCAGGGTAATGCCCGATCGCCTTTTTCCATCAAGTATTTCCTGGTAGCCATACTCTTCGTTCTTTTCGACGTAGAGGTCATTTTCATGTACCCGTGGGCGGTGAACTTCAAAGAACTCGGAGTGTTTGGTTTGATAGAGATGTTTTCATTCATGGCACTCATGATTGTAGGCCTTGTCTACATCATTCGTCGCGGTGCTTTGAAGTGGGAGTAATTCCTCGAAGAGTTTTCATCAAACAAAGTTCATGAGCATTTCAAACATCATTTGACATGACAACCAACGTAGATATCAAAAGCGAATACAAACCGGAAGGTCTCGAAGGCCAGGGCTTTTTCGCTACCAGTCTCGACAAGGCAGTAGGATTGGCTCGCGCCAACTCGCTGTGGCCATTGCCTTTCGCTACATCATGCTGCGGCATCGAATTCATGGCCACCATGGCATCGCACTATGACCTTTCCCGTTTCGGAATGGAGCGCTTAAGTTTCTCACCGCGCCAAGCAGATTTGCTCATGGTCATGGGAACTATCTCCAAGAAAATGGCGCCGATTCTGCGTCAGGTTTACGAGCAAATGGCCGAACCCAAATGGGTCTTGAGCATGGGTGCATGCGCCAGTAGTGGCGGAATTTTCGACACCTACTCCGTGCTTCAGGGAATCGACCGCATCATACCCGTTGACGTTTACATTCCCGGTTGTCCGCCACGCCCTGAGCAAGTACTCGACGGCATCTTGAAAATTCAAGAGCTCGCCAAAAACGAAGGTCGCTCACGTCGTACTTCTCCGGAATACAAAGCCATGCTCGCCAAATACGGTCTCGAATAATGCATCACGAAATACATCCCAATGCATCGCCTGCAACCATTGAGTTGCACAATCAAATCAAAGATGCACTTCTACAATCGTTCGATAGTGACATCACGGGTTCACAAATCGATTACGATTTTCCGGTGTTCACGGTAGCCAAAAACCGCATCCACGACGTTCTTGAGTTTCTGAAGAACAGCGAAAGCATGAGCTTCAAATTCCTCACAACCCTATGCGGAGTGCATTATCCGGAAAACAAAGGAAGCGAGTTTGCACTGGTGTATCAGTTGCACAACATGGAGAAGAACCACCGTGTGCGCATCAAAATATTTATGGCCACTGCCGATTTGAACGTGCCAACCGCTACCGACTTGTGGCTTGGTGCGAATTGGATGGAGCGTGAAGCATTTGACTTTTACGGTTTCCGCTTCACAGGTCATCCCGATTTACGCCGCATCCTCAACATGGATGAGATGAACTACCATCCGCTGCGCAAAGAATACGCGCTGGAAGATGCGGGCCGCGACGATAAAGAAGATAAATATTTCGGACGATAAGATCATGAAAGGAACTTCAGGAAACATCGGACAAACCTTCGCGACAGCATCGCAGGTTACAGAGCAGAAGGATTACTCCATTCTCAATCTTGGTCCAACACACCCTGCCACGCACGGTATCTTTCAAAACATCCTCACCATGGATGGCGAGATTATCGTGAAGGCAGAACCCACCATCGGTTACATCCACCGCGCTTTCGAAAAGCTCGCTGAACGCCGCCCTTACAACCAGATTACTCCCATCACCGACCGACTCAACTATTGCTCCTCCCCGATCAACAACATGGGGTGGCACATGACGGTTGAGAAACTTATCGGTTGTGAAGTACCTAAGCGCGCACAGTATCTGCGCGTGATTATCATGGAGCTTTCGCGCATTGCCGACCACATAGTATGTGATACGGTAATCGCGGTGGATACAGGAGCCATGACCGGCTT
This sequence comes from Flavobacteriales bacterium, assembly GCA_044353065.1. Taxonomy (GTDB): domain Bacteria; phylum Bacteroidota; class Bacteroidia; order Flavobacteriales_D; family Sanyastnellaceae; genus JAIBBG01. The sequence goes on from JBILCQ010000122.1 coordinate 3,781, forward strand.
CTTGTACCTGTTCCAGTGGCGCGAAAAAATCTACGAGATTTTTGAAGAGATATGCGGAGCACGCTTGACGACCAACATAGGCCGTATTGGCGGTATGGAGCGTGATTTCAATGAAAAAGCATGGAGCCGAATTCATGCGTTCATGAAAGAGTTTCCAAAAGCTCTCACTGAATTCGACAAACTGGTTACTCGCAATCGCATCTTCATGGATCGCACCATCAACTGCGGACCTATCAGTGCGGAGAAAGCACTTGCTTACAGCTTCACAGGTCCCAACTTGCGCGCTGCCGGAGTTGACTATGACGTTCGAGTGATGAGCCCATATTCATCGTACGAAGATTTCGATTTTACCATTCCCGTTGGAACCAACGGCGACACATACGACCGTTACATGGTGCGCATGGAAGAGATGTGGCAGAGTATGCGCATCATTGAGCAAGCCATCAAGAATATGCCTGATGGAGCTTACCACGCAGAAGTTCCTGAGTTCTACTTGCCTCCCAAAGAAGACGTGTACAGCAAAATGGAAGCGCTCATCTATCAATTCAAAATTGTGATGGGCGAAACCGATGTTCCGAAAGGTGAGGTTTACCATGCGGTTGAAGGCGGTAACGGTGAATTAGGATTCTACCTTATCAGCGATGGCGGGCGCACACCGTATCGCTTGCACATGCGCCGTCCATGCTTCATCTACTACCAGGCCTACCCATCTATGATTGAAGGCGGCATGCTCAGCGACGCCATCCTGACCATGAGTAGCATGAACGTAATCGCAGGAGAACTCGACGCATAAATATTTACGACACACACAGCATCATGTCTGATACTAAAGAATACAAATTTTCGGAAGAGACACTGGCAACTGCCCAGCGCATCATTCGAAGATATCCCGAAGGAAAACAAAAGAGCGCACTCATTCCTCTCTTGCATTTGGCGCAAGCCGAATTCGACGGCTGGTTGAGTCCGGGCGCGATGGACTGCGTTTCTGCATTGCTGAACATTCAGCCCATAGAAGCCTATGAAGTAGCTTCTTTCTACTCCATGTTCAATTTGAAGCCCGTTGGAAAGTGTGTCATCGAAGTATGCCGCACCTCTTCCTGCTGGTTGCTCGGAGCTGAAGACATTGTGCGCCACATCGAAAAGAAACTCAACATACACGTTGGAGAAACAACCACCGATGGCATGTTCACGCTGAAAACAGTGGAATGTTTGGGTTCTTGCGGAACAGCTCCGATGCTTCAGTGCGGAGGCGATTACTACGAAAACCTCACGTTTGAAAAAGTCGACAACCTGCTCGACAAAATGAAACAAGACGGCAAGCGCCGTGTGTACACTAAAGACGATATGATCAACATCTGATGGGACGCAAACTATTACTCGAAAACGACCATATTGAAGGCATCCGCAAACTGGATGTATATCGCAAGCATGGCGGTTATTCATCGCTCGAGAAGGCGCTGAAAACAATGACTCCCGAACAGGTGGTAGAAGAAGTGAAGGCCAGTGGCCTTCGCGGACGCGGAGGAGCAGGATTCCCTACCGGTATGAAGTGGAGCTTCATTGCAAAACCTGCCGGCGTGCCTCGCTACGTAGTGTGCAATGCCGACGAAAGCGAACCAGGTACATTTAAGGATCGCTACCTCATGGAGCGCATTCCTCACTTGCTCATTGAAGGTATGATTGCCTCCAGCTTTGCCTTGGGAGCCCGCACCTCATTCATTTATATACGCGGCGAATATTTTTACGTAGCACGCATTCTCGAGCAAGCCATTGCAGAGGCTTATGAGGCCGGACTTCTCGGTAAGAACATCCTCAACTCCGGTTTCGACCACGACTGCTATGTGCAGGTGGGTGCCGGTGCTTACATATGCGGAGAAGAAACTGCGCTCATCGAATCGCTCGAAGGTAAGCGCGGTAATCCTCGCATCAAACCACCATTCCCTGCGGTAGCGGGTTTGTATGGTTGTCCAACCGTAGTAAACAACGTCGAAACCATTGCGGCCGTTGTTCCTATCATCAAAGACGGTGGCGCAGCGTACGCTTCCATTGGTGTGGGCAAAAGCACGGGTACAAAGCTCATTTCTGCATCGGGTCACATCAACAAGCCGGGCGTATATGAAATTGAACTCGGTGTGCCCGTTGAAGAATTTATTTATTCAGAACAATATTGCGGAGGTATTCGCAACGGAAAAAAACTAAAGGCCGTAGTTGCCGGAGGTTCTTCCGTTCCGATTCTTCCCGCTGATTTGATATTGAAAACTGCTGCAGGAGAATCGCGCTTGATGACTTACGAAAGTCTCTCTGATGGCGGTTTTGCTAGCGGCACTATGCTCGGTTCAGGTGGATTCATCGTCATGGACGAAGACACCAGCATCGTGAAAAATCTGTGGAACTTCACCCGATTCTATCACCACGAAAGCTGCGGACAATGTTCACCTTGTCGCGAAGGAACCGGTTGGATGGAGAAAATCCTTCACAAGATTCTCGATGGCAACGGCACCTTGGCCGATGTGGATTTGCTGTGGGATATTCAAAGCAAAATTGAAGGCAAAACGATTTGTCCGCTGGGTGATGCCGCTTCATGGCCCGTTGCCAGCGCAATTCGTCACTTCCGAAGCGAGTTTGAAGAATATGTGCGCAACGGCAAGAGCATGAAAGATGTAAAACACTATTTCCGCCTGAATCAGGTAGCTGAAGCGTAATTGATGAAGCTCCTTCGCATACATAGCTTACTGATTATTCTGCTCAATTGCTTTTCGACGCATGCGCAATGGTTTCCTGAAATGCAACGCAAAGGCAATGTATACGGCGGTTGGGGTTGGAATCGTGCTGCGTATACGAAAAGCGATATTCACTTTACCGGAGAAGGGTACGACTTCACCTTGTTCAAGGTGCAGGCAAAGGATGGTCAAACTGAATTCGATGCTAAA
>JBILCQ010000123.1:0-6663 GCA_044353065.1 Flavobacteriales bacterium
ATGATTCTCGAATGGAACATCATCTGAAATCTCAGGATAAAGCCACGCGCAAACGAATGAAAAAAAACTTGCGTAAGGCCCGCCGGATGTCGTGGGGTAAAAATATTCCCTGGTATAAGCGTTGGTTTAGACGGCATTAGAAGGTTATTGAGCTATACAACTTTCACGAAATCAGGAGGTTGTAATCAAGTTAAAAAAAAGTTTGCACGTTTTACGAAATCCGTTGTTCTTTGCGAACCTTTAGGGTAAGCCACGATTGTGTTGTATTTCGCAGGAGAGGTGTTATTGTTACCTAAATTTTGACTTGTTTAACAACCATAATCCATCTGCTATGCAGAGAAAGTTTTACGCGTTTATTGCACTATTTTTCCTCACTACAGCCGCTTGGGCTCAAACCAATTCCGGTTCACTGAAGGGAAAAGTTTTAGACAAGGACACGAAGGAAACTCTTCCATTCGTGACCGTTATTGTCTATCTCAACGGAAATACCGTGAATGGTGGAACCACCGATATCGATGGTGAATACTCTATTAAACCGCTTGAGCCGGGTACATACGATGTGTCGTTTCAGTTCGTAGGATACCAGCCGCAAACCATTAAGGGTGTTATCGTGAAGGGCGGTAAAATCACTCCGCTGGATGCAGAAATGATGCAGGGTGCGGAGTTGGGAACTGTTGAGGTTTTCGATTACAAAGTTCCGCTTATCGACAAGGATGGAGGTTCTTCGGGTGGCACAATCACACGCGAAGACTTGAAAAACATGCCTAGCCGCTCGGTTACAGGACTTGCGCAAACTGTTGCCGGTGCCACCGATACAGGAAACGGTATTTCTATTCGCGGTGCGCGTGAAGGCTCGACTTGGATTTACATTGATGGTATCAAAGTGCGCGGTTCTTCAGCGCTACCGAAGTCTGCAGTGGAAGAAATCTCAGTAATCACCGGTGGTATTCCTGCCAACATCGGAGATGCTACGGGTGGTGTCATTAACGTGAGTTTGCGAAGCGCCTCTGCCAAGTACACTGGGGGTGTTGAAGCAATCTCTTCCGGCTTTCAAATAGGAGATAAAGTGGTAGGTTTGGATCATTACGGTTACAACCTGGTCGAAGGTTCATTATCAGGCCCACTCTTATTTTCCAAAAATGAAAAAGGTGAGCGTGGCAGACCCCTTTTGGGCTTCTTCGTTTCAGGAAACTATACGGATATCGTAGACCCAGATCCACAATTTGGTGGCGTAATGCGCATGAAAGATGACGTTAGAGCCGGACTACTTGAAAACCCGCTTCGCCCGGTCATCAGCAGCGAGGGAGGTGCAACAGGGGTGCTCTACAATGCAGACTATCTTACAGCGGACGACTTCGAGATAACCAAAACCCGAATGAACGCCAGAAACCGTTCAGCAAATTTGGTTGCCAAAATCGACGTGAATACATCTGAGAATGTGACCCTAACATTCGGTGGAACGGCTGCATTTAATCGTGGACGCGATGCAACACGGGCCAACCAACTCATGAACTGGGAAAATAACCAGCTCAATACCAACTTCGACTGGCGCGCTTACGCGAAATTCAGTCAGCGATTCCGCAATGCTGAAGGAGAAGAAGCAAGTGCTTCCAACCTAAAGAACATCTTCTATAGTGTCATGGTCGACTACTCGCGCAACTATGGCAATAGCCAGGATGAAACGCACGGTGATAACCTCTTCAACTACGGTCACGTAGGGTATTTCGATATTATCCGAGGAAATACCTACGAACAGATACCTGGATCGTATTTCAAGCAGACCGGTTTCCAGGATATGCATATCTTTTTTACGCCATCTGAATTCAATTCTGATTTAGCCGCTATTACTAGCCAGTACTATGAGAATGCACCTTCTTTCGGATTGTCTTCGATTTATGATGAAAATGGCAATGTAATCCGCGACAGAAATAATATTTTCTTGACTGATGAGAATGGTCTTGTATCCATAATAGGTCAAAGTCCTGCCGCCAGCTTGAATAATCTCACCGGAGCAAATGGATTACGCAATGGAGATGCGCCTCCAGGAACATACAATTTGTGGAGCTATCTGGGAGCTCAAAACAACAACTACGCGGTATTCTCGAACAACCAACTTCGTGTGAGTGGTATCGGTTCTGCCGACATCGGAGACCATGCCTTGCAGATCGGTTTTGAATTTGAACAACGCAAGGACGCTGGCTACAGCGTTGCACCATTGGGACTTTGGAATTTAGCGCGTTTGAGTGCGAATTCTCATATTGAAAAAATTGACAATCAGCCGCAAGAGGGTGCTGAATATGATTCAACAATTGTGAACGTGGATGGCAAGTACTTCGTTTATTACAACACAGCTGTCGGTGTCACCAACCAGTCTGAATTCGACTACAACCTGCGCGAAGCGCTTGGACTTAATCCTCGAGGTGGCGATTATCTCAACGTAGATAACTTGAGTCCTGAATTCTTGAGCATTGATATGTTCAACTCCGATGAATTGCTCAATGGAGGTAATCAACTGGTTTCCTACTATGGATATGATTCACATGGCAAGAAATTGACAGGACGAAAGCCGACAATCGATGATTTCTTCGCCTCAACCTACCAACGCGGAGGCATCACGTACTTCAGCCGACCGATTGGGGCGTTTGAGCCAATCTATACGTCGGGCTATATCATGGATAAGTTTGCGTTCGACGACTTAATCTTCAATGTCGGTGTCCGTATTGACCGCTATGATGCAAACCAGCCGGTATTGAAAGACCCATTTGTAGTGGGTGAAGCGAAAACCGCTCAAGAGGTAAGTGATTTAGGCAGCCATCCCGCCAATATCGGTGGTGATTACGTGGTGTACGTGGATGATATTGATCGCCCAACAACAATCACTGGTTACCGTGACGGTAACAACTGGTACAACGCTGCCGGTCAGCTAGTTTCTGACCCCTCGGTAATTGGTGGTTCAGGAAACCCCAAGCCATATTTGAAAGGCTCTAAGGATGATCTGCTCAACTCTAAGGCATTTAAAGACTACGTTCCTGCGGTTAATATCATGCCGCGTATTGCATTCTCATTCCCAATCAGCGATGAGGCCACGTTCTTTGCACACTACGACGTGCTCACGCAGCGTCCGACGGAATTCTCACGTTTCGACCCAACGGATTATTTGAACATGAAGTTCCAAAGCGATCCACTGATTACCAATCCTGCATTGAAGCCGGAGCGCACTGTAGATTACGCTCTTGGATTCCAGCAAGTTTTGTCTAAGACTTCTTCACTGAAAATCGAGGCGTTCTATCGTGAATTGCGCAACATGATTCAGATTCGCAAATTCAACGGAGCATATCCAATTGCTTACCGTGCATTCGATAACATCGACTTTGGAACGGTGAAGGGTTTAACTTTAACGTACGACTTACGCAGAACCGGAAACATTCGCTTGAATGCTTCTTACACCTTGCAATTTGCAGATGGAACTGGATCAACTTCCCAGTCACAATCGGCGCTTATCAACGCTGGTATTCCCAACCTGCGTAGCATCAACCCGTTCAACTACGATCAGCGCCATCGCATCATCGTAACTACCGACTACCGCTTCTCAGGTGGTACTGACTACAATGGTCCAATGATCAAAGATTTCCAGGTGTTGGCTAATACCGGATTCAACTTCATCGCGAATTTGGGATCGGGAACGCCATACACACCACAGCAATTTGCTACTCCAATCACCGGAGAAATTACACCAAGCACAGAAGGATCAATTAACGGTGCTCGCTTGCCATGGCAATTCTCAGTTGACTTCCAGGTAGACAGAAACTTTGATGTATATTTTGGTAAGGAAAAAACAGGTAAGCCAAAGGCAAATTTGAATGTTTATGTATGGGTTACGAATTTGTTGAATACACGCAATGTGCGTTCCGTTCACCGCTTCACCGGTATTCCGGAGGATGATGGTTATCTCGCTTCTGCACAAGCTCAGCAGTTCATCAATCAGCAAAACAGCCCGGACAGCTTTAGGAACTATTATTCTATGTCTGTGAATGATCCGAACCGTTTGGCAGCTCCTCGCCAAATACGTTTGGGTGTTCGTTTGGATTTTTAAGAGTAAAAACATTTAGGATTTTCAAGGAAATTTTCGATATGAAAAGCATGTATAAAATAACCGCTCTTTCCGCTGGTCTTTTATTCGCGTTTGCCGCTCAGGCTTATCGCTATGTAGGTTCCGGAAACACCGGCATGACAACCCAAGACAATAACGAGCCACTAGCCACTCGAGCCGCGGCATGTGTTCCTGCAACTGCTCTTCTCGATTTGGAGTGGAACAACGTCCGTGCTCGTATTGAGACCGGAGGTAACATGTGGCAAAATCGCGCCAATGGAACTTCGGCTTACGAAGTGCCGAAAACCGAGACAGGCGCCGGAGGTGTTTCTTCAATTTATGCCGGCGGTCTCTGGATGGGAGGTAAATCGCAAGACCAGACGTTGAAACTTGCAGCAGTTCGTTTCCGTCAAAACGGTAATGACTTTTGGCCTGGTCCCCTCTCCACAGGTGGTACAGCAGAGGTTACTGCCCAAACATGTCTCGACTACGATAAGTTTGCGGTTACCCTTCGTGAAGATGCCGTAAGACATCGAATCTATTGGGATATGGTCACCGAAGGAGCGTCGGCTGAAGAAATCGCAGAGATTTTCCCCGATGGTTATGCAATGCCTAGCTATTTCAATTTGTTTCCTGCGCATGGTAACACCGCCGCTGGTCAGGATTACTACTTGGGTCCGTTCAAAGACTACAATAACAATGGTTTGTATGATCCGGAATACGGTGATTATCCTTGGTATGATTTCCTCCGCGAAATTGACTGTGCAACACGTCGCCGCGAAGACCAAATTCCTCTGTTTGGTGATCAAAATTATTTTTGGATTTTCAACGATAAGGGAAACATCCACACGGAATCTCAAGGGTTGCCTATCGGTATGGAAGTTCGTGCGCAAGCATTTGCATTTACCACTAACGATGAGGTAAACAATATGACTTTCCTGAATTATGTGCTCATTAACCAAGGGTCACAAACCTTGACCGAAACCTATTTCGGTTCATGGGTGGACCCCGATCTTGGCTTTGCTAACGACGACTATGTGGGTTGTGATGTGCAGCGTGGTTTGGGCTATTGTTACAATGGTGATTCCTTCGATGAGGCAGGGCTCGGTTCGCTTGGTTATGGTCAAAACCCACCTGCGGTCGGTGTTGACTTCTTTGAGGGTCCATACCAAGATGAAGATGGTGTGTCAAACCCGTTGACTAGTGACATTTTACTTGCTGAGGCAGAGTTGGGTATTCCATACTCGGGTTTAGGTATTGGTTATGGAGATACTATCATTGACAATGAACGTTTCGGTATGCGCCGTTTTGTTTATTATAATAACTCTTCGAATCCGATTAACGGAGAGCCTGCTTCTCCGCAGCATTACTACAACTACATGCGTGGTATCTGGAAGAACGGACAGGAAATGTTGTTTGGTGGCAATGGTGTAAGTGGAGCAGGAGTAGTTTCAGGTGTGCCCGCCCAATACATGTTCCCAAGCGATACAGACCCATACAATTGGAGCACCTACGGTATAGTTCCTCCAGCCACGTCGGTGCCTTGGTCTGAGTTGAACGCTCAAGGTTCTACGGGTAATGCGCCTGCCGACCGTCGATTCATTCAGGCTGCTGGTCCATTCACGTTGCAGCCCGGAGACTATAACAACATTACACTCGGAGTTGTTTGGGCTAGAGCCGTTGGTGGTGGCCCAGATGAAAGTGTAAAACTTTTGCGCCTTGCCGATGATAAAGCGCAATCTCTGTTCGATAACTGTTTCGAATTGGTGAACGGTCCGGATGCTCCCGATGTTACTGTGCGCGAGCTGGACAAAGAACTTATTTTGATGCTCACGAATAACAACCCGGCATCAAATAACTACCAGGAACAGTATTCGGAGTTTGACCCTTCCATACCGGAAGAACTGCAAGACGGAACTAACCTTACCTTGGAAGAAAGAAGCTACCGATTCGAAGGGTATCTTATTTATCAGTTGAAGGACGATCAAGTGAGTAATGCCGATCTTGGAGATATTACCAAGGCTCGCCTCATTGCTCAATTTGACATCCAGAATGATGTGGTCGAGATAATCAATTACGATCGCGATCAGACCACCGGCTTGATTACGCCTTCTTTGATGGTGCAAGGCGCGAATGAAGGCGTTCAGCATTCACTTCGCGTGACTACGGATGCATTTGCACTGGGTGCTCCGCAGCTGGTGAATCACAAGACTTACTACTTCATGGCAGTAGCTTATGGCTATAATAAATACCAGGAGTATGATTATGCAACGAGCACAGGACAGGACGAAGTGTACAAGGCTTCACGTAAGAGTGCAATTGGTCAAATACCCCGTGTGGCTGCTATTCCTCACAACACAGCTACAGAAAACGGCGGCACCATCCTCAACGCCGGCTATGGTTCAGGTGTTCCGATTACGCGCATCGAAGGAACCGGTAACGGCAAGAACATTTTGAATCTTTCGGCAGAAACCGAAAATGAAATCTTGAACGAACCTTACTACGCTGAGAAGGCGAGCTACCTGCCCGGTGGTGGTCCGGTTCAAGTGAAAGTAATCGATCCGCTTCGTGTT
>JBILCQ010000124.1:0-6641 GCA_044353065.1 Flavobacteriales bacterium
TGGAGCCATTCCCGCAAATGGTTCCTTGCCGGTGAGCACAACGGCTCAATTTCCGGTTGGCTCGGGTTTTTCGATAGCCGGTGGAGGAAAGCTCCGTTGGATCATGAGCAATGATGTTTGGTTTACAGCGCTAAAATCTTCAGCGGGAACGATAACGGCCGGAGGAAGTCCTGCAGGCGACTACGAAGAAGATATGATGTCGGACGGAGATAGCGGCAAGAACCCGCAAGCAGTTGGCGCTGCCATGGGCCGTATCGATCGCATTGCGGAAAGCGGAATCATGAGTAAGGCCTATCCGGGGTGCCGCGTGTTGGTTGCTAAAAATGGAGAAGTGGTCTATGATAAGTCTTTCGGAAATCTCGACTGGTCGGGTTCACAAAAGGTGAATCAGAATACAGTTTACGACTTAGCGTCTATTACGAAGGTTGCCTCCAGCACCGTTGCTGCCATGAAGCTTGTAGACATGGGCCTGCTCGATGTGAGCAAACGCTTGGGCGATTACTTGCAGTTTCCGGCAGGAAATGAATACGCACAAGTAACACTCACGAGCATGCTCTCGCACTGTGCCGGTTTTACTCCTTGGATTCCTTTTTACACCAAGACGATGTCGAACGGTGAGTTGAAACAAGAAGTTTATAAGACGAGTCAACAAGAAGGATTTTCACTTCAAGTTGCTGAGGGCATTTTCATAGCCGACCAATACCGCGATAGTATTTTCAATACAATCATTCGCACTCCGCTGAGCAGCGACAAGAGCTATAAGTATAGCGATTTGGGTTATTACTTTATTCAACGCATAGTGGAGCAGCAAAGCGGAATGTCGCTCGATGCATTTGTGACCAAGCACTTCTACGCGCCAATGGGCCTTGCTACCATGGGCTATCAGCCACTTGCTCATTTGAATGTCGCCAACATTGCTCCTACTGAAGATGATAAGGTATTTCGTTCACAACTCATTCGCGGACATGTGCACGATCAGGGAGCCGCTATGATGGGAGGTGTTGCCGGACACGCCGGATTATTCAGTAATGCGCAAGACCTGGCAGCCGTGATGCAAATGTTGATGGACGGTGGTGTTTATGGAGGCAAGCGATACATTGAGTCGTCAACAATTGGCCTATTCAATACCCGTCATTTTGCCGGTAATCGCCGTGGACTCGGATTCGATAAGCCAACTTTCACTCCCGGTCATGGTTCTTCATGCGGCGCTGCTTCAGCCAACAGCTTTGGTCATACGGGTTTCACAGGCACTATGTGCTGGGCAGATCCAGACCATGATTTGGTTTATGTATTCTTGAGTAACCGCGTGCATCCTGATGCAGAGAACAAGAAACTACAAGAGTTGAATATCCGTACTGAGATTCAAGCTGAGATATACAAAGCGTGGGGGAATTGATTGCGGCTGAACGGACTTAAACGCGAATCCCTATCCGCCGAGAATCGAGATATTCCGTTTTCGGAATAGTTGCACTTCCTCTATTTTCGCGCTCACAACAACACGATTCATGAGCGACGATAAGAAGATTATTTTTTCGATGGTGGGTGTAAACAAATACACTCCCACGGGCAAGCACATTATCAAGGATATTTATTTGAGTTTCTACTATGGAGCCAAGATCGGTATCCTCGGTATGAACGGAGCAGGTAAGTCGACCGTTATGAAAATCATAGCCGGGCTTGATCAGTCTTTTCAAGGTGAAGTAGTTTGGAGTCCCGGTTATTCGGTGGGGTACCTTCCGCAAGAACCACAGCTCGACGACAACAAGACGGTGCGTGAGATAGTAGAAGAGGGCGTGAAGCCCATAACCGATGCGCTGAAAGAATACGAAGAGATTAATTTGAAGTTCATGGATGAAGAAATCCTGAACGATCCTGAAAAAATGGAAGCCCTGATGAATCGTCAGGCAGTTGCACAAGACAAGATAGAAGCCCTGGGAGGTTGGGATCTCGACAATAAGTTGCAGGTGGCCATGGATGCGTTGCGATGCCCGGCAGAAGATTCAAAGATTGGAGTACTTTCCGGGGGAGAGCGTCGTCGGGTGGCTTTGTGCAGACTCTTGTTGCAGCAACCCGATGTGTTGTTGCTCGATGAGCCGACCAACCACTTGGACGCCGAGTCCGTATTGTGGTTGGAGCAGCACCTTTCGCAGTACAAGGGAACTGTGCTCGCTGTAACCCACGACCGTTACTTCCTCGATAATGTAGCCGGATGGATTTTGGAGTTGGATAGGGGAGAAGGCATTCCATATCAAGGTAATTACTCTTCATGGTTGGAGCAAAAATCGAAGCGTTTGGCGCAGGAAGAGAAGCAAGAAAGCAAGCGACGTAAAATACTCGAGCGAGAGTTGGAGTGGGTGCGCACCAATCCGAAGGGACGTCATGCGAAGAACAAAGCCCGTTTGCAGAATTACGACCGCATGATGAGCGAAGGCGAGAAGGAGAAGGAGGCCAAGTTGGAGATTCCGATTCCCAACGGACCGCGTCTCGGAAACGACGTTATCGAGTTCACCGGTGTTACCAAGGGCTTTGAAGATCGACTCTTGATTGATCATCTTTCATTCAAACTTCCACCTGCCGGAATCGTAGGCATTATCGGACCTAACGGAGCCGGTAAAACCACGTTGTTCCGCATGATTATGAATGAAGAGACACCCGATGAAGGATCTATTCGCATTGGTGAAACCGTTAAGATTGGTTATGTGGATCAGCGACACAAAGAGATTGATCAAGACAAAAGCGTATACGAAGTAATCAGTGGTGGTAATGAAGTAATTGAAGTCGGAGGACAAACCATTAACTCACGCGCTTATTGCAGCAAATTCAATTTCCAGGGAGCCGACCAACAGAAAAAGTGTGGTGTGCTTTCAGGTGGAGAACGCAACCGTTTGCACCTGGCCATGACCTTGAAAACGGAAGCGAATGTGTTGCTGCTCGATGAGCCTACCAATGATATTGACGTGAACACGCTCCGTGCTTTGGAAGAAGGTATTCAGAACTTCGCCGGTTGTGCTGTTGTCATCAGCCACGACCGCTGGTTCCTCGACCGTATTTGTACGCACATACTGGCCTTCGAAGGAGACTCTCAGGTGTATTATTTCGAGGGGGACTTCAGCGAGTATGAAGAGAATAAGAAGAAGCGACTGGGAGATACCACGCCGCATAGAATTAAGTATAAGAAGCTTGTGAGGTAAAAGGGATAAGGGGTAAGGTATGAGGTGAAAAGTGTATGCTTATAACCTCACCCCTCACCCCTCACCCCTTACCCCTTACCCCTTACCCCTTATCCCTCACCCCTTATCCCTTATCCCTTATCCCTTACCCCTTCAAATGATTCGATTCCGCCTCACCGCCCTTGGCTTCATGCAATTCTTTGTATGGGGAGCCTGGCTCATTACAATTGGCACTTACTGCTTCAACGCAAAAGGTTGGACCGGAGCGCAATTCGGTGCCATCTTCAGTACGCTAGCGCTTTCGTCGTTATTTATGCCTGCACTCACGGGGATTATTGCCGACCGTTGGATGAATGCGGAGCGACTGTATGGTATTCTGCATATTCTCTATGGATTGATACTGTTTTTGGTTCCGGGTGTTGATGATCCTGACTCATTGTATTACGTCATTTTCGCAGCGATGATTTGTTATATGCCGACCATTTCCCTTTCAAACTCCATCAGCTATCGGCTTTTGAAGGATGCTAATTATGATGTCGTCAAAACATTCCCGCCTATTCGGGTTTGGGGCACCATTGGGTTCATTGTGGCGATGTGGGTGACGAACATTACAGGAAGTAAGGCGAATGCAAACCAGTTTGTGATTGCGGCCATTGGGGCAATCGGGTTGGGGATTTACTCATTTACACTCCCGGCATGTAAGCCGCAGCGTAATATGGATGGCCAAGCTTCGTGGATGGACCAAATGGGTTTCGGTGCCTTTCGTTTGCTGGCGAATTATCGTATGGCCTTGTTCTTCACCTTTTCCATGTTCCTCGGAGCCGCATTGCAGCTGACCAATATGTATGGCGATTCATTTTTAGATGATTTCAAGCGATTCCCAGAGTATGCCGATTCAATTGTAGTCAAGTACTCGACGATTATCATGTCGATTTCGCAGATTTCGGAGACGCTGTTCATTCTCACCATACCGTTTTTCCTGAAGCGATTTGGAATAAAGCAAGTAATGCTCATTTCAATGCTCGCTTGGGTATTGCGTTTCGGATTGCTTGCCTATGGCAATCCGGCCGACGGACTTTGGATGATTGTCTTGTCATGCGTTGTTTACGGCATGGCGTTCGACTTTTTCAATATTTCGGGTTCCTTATTTGTTGAAACAAGCACAGATGCTTCCATACGCTCGAGTGCTCAAGGTGTTTTCATGATGATGACCAATGGAGTCGGGGCATTCCTGGGAAGTAAGATTAGCGGATATGTTATCGACGCATACTTCTCGCACTCCGGTGAAAAGGAATGGACGGGAATATGGCTAAGCTTTGCAGCCTATGCTTTGGTGGTGGCCGTATTATTCGCAATCATGTTCAAGTCCCCGAATGATCGAGTTGAGCACGTTACCCATTGATGGGCATTAGAATGATCAATGGGGTATATAGCAACGCTGTAATATGAAGTTATTTTTCAGATGGATAAGAACGAGGTGGAAGTGGATTGTTCCTGCTTTAGTGGTTGTTAGTCTTGCTTTTTACTTTCGGTATGATATAGCTGAATATACACGGAAAGTTTTCGGTATTGTCCTTCCTGAGAATCCTCGTCCACCCGACGTTACCGTTCTTGAGTGGTGTGAAATGAACTATGGTGAGCAGGTAAAGAATATCGCTCAAGAGTTAGAATTGCCCTATCCTTATCTAATGGCCTTAGCCGTGTTGGAGTGTAGTGGGGAAAAACCGGCCGGTCAGCGTTTTGAACGCCACGTGTTCAATGAGCTGATGAAAGTGAAACAGGGCAAACGTAAAAAGTATGAGATGGCCACGCGTGAAAAACTGGAATCATTGGAAGAAGAGGATATACGATCATTGGCCACTAGTTGGGGGCCCTTTCAGTTGATGGGTTACAAGGTCTTTGAACTCGATTTATCGATTGATGATTTGATGAATGACGATGATGCTTGTTATTACGGTGCGGTTTGGATTAAAAAACAATACGGTCGATTTTTAAGTAAGAATAAATGGAAGGATGCATTCCACATCCACAATACAGGCAAACGTTTCCCGCTTTCCGGTCGGCCTAAGACCCACCATCCCTATTATGTTTCGGATGGTTTACGCTACCTTAAATACTATTCTGAAAAAGAAAAGCAGATGTAGTGATTTTGTATTGTTCGGAGTGTTTATATTTAGACCGAATAATTACAATTGCACCTTATGAAGTTTTTCTACCTGCTTTGTTTTAACGTCCTGTTCAGTATTGGTCTGATCGCTCAGCAATTATCGCCATCGGTGATTGCAACTGGCGGAGGTTCCTATCAAGCGGCACAGTTTAGTGTCGACTACACGATTGGCGAAACTTTCATAACCACGCTTTCGGGAAATGGTTACTTGCTAACCCAAGGATTTCATCAACCATTAATTCCGCAAATCGAGGGATGCACCTCTGCTGAAGCTTGTAACTACGACGTGTTGGCAACACTGGATAATGGTAGTTGCATTTTTATCGGCGACGCCTGTGATGATGCGCTGGCCGAAACAGTCAACGATGTAATTGGTGCCGATTGTATATGTGAAGGAGAGTTTGTTGAGATTCCGGGTTGCACCGAAGCGAGCGCTTGTAACTACGATGCCACAGCCAATACCGATGATGGTAGCTGTTACTTCTCGGGCGATAACTGCGACGATGGTGATGCCACTACAATCAACGATGTGTACAATATCGACTGCGTTTGTGAAGGCGAAGTGATTGTGATAATTGAAGGTTGCACCTTTGTTGATGCTTGCAACTACGATGCGCTGGCAACCATCGACAACGGCAGTTGCGTATTCATCGGTGATGCTTGTGATGATGAAATCGCTGAAACCGTGAATGATGTTATTGGTGCTGATTGCTCTTGCGCCGGTGAGATCATTGAATTTTTAGGGTGTACTGAACCGAGTGCTTGCAACTACGATTTTACAGCCAATACCGATGATGGCAGCTGCTACTTCTCGGGTGATAACTGCGACGATGGTGATGCCACTACAATCAACGATGTGTACAACATTGACTGCGTATGTGAAGGCGAAGTGATTGTGGTAATTGAAGGTTGCACCTTTGTTGATGCTTGCAACTACGATGTGCTTGCAACCATCGACAACGGCAGTTGCGTGTTCGTCGGAGATGCTTGTGATGATGAAATAGCTGAAACAGTGAACGATGTTATTGGCGCTGATTGCTTCTGCGCAGGTGAGATCATCGAATATTTGGGATGTACGGATGCTAGCGCTTGTAACTACGACTTGATTGCCAATACAGACGATGGCAGTTGCTACTTCTCGGGAGATAACTGTGATGATGGTGATACGAATACAGCCAACGACGTTTACAACACCGACTGCGTTTGCGAAGGCCAGATTATAGTGATAGAAGGGTGCACAGATCCTTTAGCATGCAATTACAACCCAGAAGCTACTATCAGCGACAACTCGTGCACATATCCTT
>JBILCQ010000125.1:0-6628 GCA_044353065.1 Flavobacteriales bacterium
CTCATCCCTCATCCCTTACCCCTTCAAACCCTCCGCCCACTTCACAATAATTTCGGACACTTCCTTCCCTTTTTCGAAAGCAGTAAAATGCCCACTGCCTTCAATGATATGCGCATTGCGAATTTTTTTATGACTGAAAAGCTTGTCGTGTGATCCCAGTATTTGAATAAACGGCACCGGTGGCGGAGTCGTGTTCTTCCATTCCAGCACTGCACCAACTGAGAAATGGAGGAACTCATGACCGTTACCTTTGAGCATATCATAAAACATCGTTCGTTGGTGATCGGTCTTGAATCCCATGAATAGATCGCATAGTTTGGATATCCGCATTACTTGTTTAGCACTCAACGCGCGATGAAGCTTCAATGCGCTCAAACTCTTTAGGCTTCGCGGGAATTCATGCCGACCGGTGGGCGCAGAAACGAGCACCGCGCCAAGTGGATTGATTTGCTTGGCGATTTCTACGGTTACCATGCCCCCCATCGAAGAACCGATGATAATGTTATTTTCTGTTTGAATTCTGTTGGCCATCAAGGTGGCATACTCACTCAGATTTCGGCTTGAGCCGTGAGCAATCCAGTCGAGATAGTGTACGTTTCCATTGGGAAGTTGGAAATGTTGGAACAGACGTTTGTCAGCTCCCATTCCCGGTATTAGATAGTAGTTGATTCCTTGCATCATGATGATTGTCCTTATTCCAAAGGTCGCACGTTGGTTAGCTTGTCTTCAACATAAAAATGCAAAAATCTGAATCCCCCTTAATTTAATCATAACAGTGGTGTGTAACGATATTCGTTTAAATTTGAAGCGGTAGACTTTTAACAGGCATTTTTAAGTCTACTCCACTAAACAAACACAAAATCCTGATTCCCTTGGTTAAAAGCTACCTTACCATCGACATTCCCTTTAGTCAGTTTTTGACCATTACGGAGATAAAGCATATTCAAGAGCTATCCATCTATTGGAGTCTTGATGGTGTATTTCATGAAACAAACTCTGCTAGTCTTGTCGAGAAGTCAGATTTGATTAAGTTTCTGGAAGAAAATCGATGCGAGATTATCAGTATTCGATTTTTATGTAACGGATTGTTCGAAGTTGAATCAGATGGCAAAAGTGAGACGGTTATCAGCGTTCATGAGCCTGCTATTCTAAATATCGAGGAACGAAATGTTGATTCTATGGAACGTGATGATCTCAAGAGTTCCCTTGCGGAAAATGAGCGCAGACGCAATGATGAGTTGTTGCGCACAAGACGCGTAGGTTAGCGTCGTTGGGCTTATGCTTAATATAGAATGGAAAGGCCCAAATAGCCGTCGACAAAGCGACCGGCGCGACTGAATAGCAAGGGCGCAAAATTGTTGGACCCGATGGTCAACTTCATCACTGAACCTCTCAGTGAAATGAATCCTCCGCCTGAAATACCGCCATACAAACCACCAACACTAGTGTTGATTCCAACGTTGAGAATGTTGCCTGCCGAAAGGGTGTAACCAACATTCAACGCAGGAATAGGACTTGCCGATAGGTAATTTCGGAAGCCCTGCACGATGCAAGCGGAAATGGTGTGACGGGAATACGGAACGCGGTGTTTTTCTATTTTTTGTGATTGCCATTGCCCACAAATCAAGAGTTTGGTTGGCATACCAATTACATACTCCCCGGCAGACTCCGTAAGTTCAAGTATTTCTGCCAGCGAATCTCCTTCAAAATCATTGCTAATGGAAGGGTTGTAAATTCCTTCGACTTCTACTCCTTCAAAGCGAAGTGTTTTATTGCCGATGTAGGTTGTGGCGTTCTCATTGAACCTGATGAATCCAAGGTCGATGAGCGCTGCATGCAATTGAATATGGCTGTTCAGTTCCAGGCTTCCTCCCACATCGATACCCCAACCTTTTCCGCAGCCCTTTTTCAATGCATCTTGTAAGGAAGTTTCGCCCAAGTCAAAGTTCCAAGCGTTGCTCGTGCCGCCAACCGAAGCTGTGTTTATCTCGAGCTGTGTTTCTACCTCAATATATCGACCGTCCGGAGCTGTATAAAACTCAAGTCCCGAATAGCGTGAGTTAATATTGGCCAGGCCGGTCAGGCGATGTAAGGTTAATGCCGTTGTTAGTCTTCTACCACCAAGTCGTGAGCTGGAAAATTCGTATGCGCCGGTAAAATGATAGTCTAATAAAGAAAGGAAGTTGATGCTCGGCAATAAATTGATGGACTGTGCTTCGAACTTTTTGTTGCCATTCAGAAAAAGTGACAGCATATTCCTGTCTAGTGTGAATTGGAATTCGTTGCGCTGTCTGATTCCGAAACCCGCCTTTATAGTGGAATTGTTTTTTAAAGGAATTCTGATTGCCGTGTTGAGCAAATTCAAGTCAGTTCCGAAATAGAGCGTGTTACGCTTTCGCGATTTGTCTAGTTTTCGGTTGAGATAAGACTGCTCATTGCTGGCGTTTGCGCCTATTTGCTCGAGATCATAAAGCGAGAAGAGACTATTTCCGGCACTTGCATACACATTGAATAAATCGAGCTCAAAAAATTTGCAGTCATCACCTAGCATCGAAGGGAAATAGCTTGCCGCGGTGCTGGAAGCATGCTGATTTTGAACAGTGTGCAAATTGATCTGACAAACCGCCTGTAGTGGCACGACCGCAATCAGCACTATGAAAAGGCGAATTATCAAAGTTGGAAAATAGAAAGGTTAATTTTCAAATCGACTACCAATTGAACCTTCAGCGAAGCGGATTTATTCGCCACTATTGGATTATTGGGGTTATTGATAGTGCTGATGTAGTGATGGATGACCATCTTGTCGCAGGTCGAAAGGTTATTGAGCCGCTCCCAAGTCAGCGTTGCAGATGATTCGGATGAAAGAGTATTCAATGGGTTTCCTTCCGAGTCGTTGTTGCTGGGGGCAATTAGCGCAGGACTAACCAATAAGGAATCAACGACTATATTATTTCGAAGGAAATAAGCTTGAAATCGCTGATTAACGGGAAGTGTATTGTCGAAGTAAAGTGTTGCCGTACCTCTTGTATCGGTGTCGTTCGTATCAGCTTCATCCGGTATGTCGATTACAACGCCAACCGTATCAATCGAAGTAAGCATGTGACCTTCATTGAGTTCAATCCTAGATATATCAATCAACTTGAAATTGGTCTCAATAAGCAAGGGTGTGTTAGAAATATATAGATTGTTGCCGCCCGGAGTTGAGAAATTTTCGATGAAAACGTAAACGCTTTCCTGAACATAATTGCCGCTGACCGTTTGTGTAAGTGTAGCTGATTGACCCGCTGAGATCTCTTGTTCAAGATTCCAGCGAAGCAGCACATTCGACTCTGAATCCGTGGAGGGACTATTTCTGTAAGTTATTTGTGTGCCTGCACCAATGCTAAAAGGGAAGGGATTGGTGAGCGTAATTTCAAAAGCTAAACTATCGAACCTGACTTCATGAATGATGGCAGGTAAGTCTAACTCATCCGGACCTATGCTTGAGACAGAAAATGCAGGAACGTCTGTCCATACGTTGGCCGTTAAACTGAAGTCATCAGGGTTAATGTTCAATTCTAGTTTGATATCCGTAACTTCTCTGATGTCGTCGAAATCGATGGTCGTTTTGGCAACTGGAAGCAACCACTCTTGTTCCGGTGCATTTATGTCATCCAGATTATTCGTGAATTTTTGACAACCCACGAATAACAGTATTGTTGATAGTGCTAGGAAAAATAATTTCATCTTCGGATTTCATTCGGGAAACGTAAATTCCCTGGAACTAGTTACAAAAAAAACTCCCGAGTCGTTAAAACCCGGGAGTGAGTAGTGTCACCGTAGGGAGTCGAACCCCAAACCTCTTGATCCGTAGTCAAGTGCTCTATCCAATTGAGCTACGGTGACATCGTTGTTTCGAAGAGCCCGAGAGCTTTCGGAAACGGGGCGCAAATATACTTCGGCTTTGCACAAATGCAAATGTTTCATTAAATACTATCAGAAAGCCCCTAATGTAGAGGGCTGTCTTCTATCTAATTCTCGGGATTACGCTTTAGGACTAGTTCGCTAAAGTCAAAGTCAGGATTGTCGACGATTACCTTCAGCTCGATGGGTTTTCCATCACTATTCAACACAAAGGTTGCTTTTCCTCTCGGCAACATCATCTGAGTGCTCCAGGTAAGTTCGAAGGTGTCGTAGTGCCAATGTTTGAGCTGCCCTTTGAATAACGCTGTCTGCGCGAAGTCAATTTTTAATCCGCCGAATGGACTGCGAGGATTATCATCCATGGTAATAAGAACATCGCCATACATCTCGCTGCTGTATATCCCGCAATAATTAGCTAAAGCCAACGACATTCTGGTGTTTTTAACCTGCGCTGCAGAATCCGCTTTGAGCGCTTCCTGTGTGCTTCTCAGCTCGTCATCCCGAAATCCTTTGAATAGGCTGATCCAGTCTTTCTTTTCGCCAATCCATTTTCCTTTTTTATCCATTTGCATGAGAAAAGCATCCAGGATTTCATAGGTAAGTGCGCTGGGAACTGAGTTGATGTTATTGGTCAAAATCACAAAACCCAAATTGATTTCCGGCACAAGAACGGTTTTCGAAATCATTCCGTCATAGCCGCCACCATGGCTAACAATTTTGTGTCCGCGATATTCCATAAGCTCCCAACCCAGCCCATAACCGTTGAAATGGCGCGTTGGCATATTCTCCCGCTGCCAGCGATTCACCGGTTTTGGGGTATTGTTTTCCCACATTTCCCAAGCGCGTTGTTCTTTCCAATAGGTGCGGCCGTTGTAGGTGCCTTTGCCCAATTGCAGCTTCATCCAATTCGTCAGCTCCGCCACAGACGAGTTAATACTTCCGGCAGGACCGATGTTGTCCCAATTCACGTAATCGATAGCGATATTTTTTCCTTCCACCTCATTATGAGGCGACGCAATGTTGGTGCTTTTTGAAGAAATAATTTTCCCTTGAACGTTACTATAATCGCTCACCGTTGTGTTCGAATTAGTCATCCCAAGCGGTCGAAAGAAATTTTCAGCAATGAATTGATCCCACGTCAATCCCGACAATCGCTCAACAATGAGCCCTGCGGCGAGATACATAATATTCGAATATCCGTATTGCTCTCGGAAGCCAAAGCTTGGTGTTAGAAAACGAGCGCGCTTTACGACTTCTTCCCGCGTGTGGGAAGAGCCGTACCAAATCAAATCACCACTGAATGTATCCAGTCCGCTGCGGTGACAGAGCAAATCTCGTATAGTGAACTCATCACTCACGTAGGGTGAATACAAAGTGAAGTAGGGGAGATACTTGCGCACTTTATCGTCCCAGGAAATCTGTCCGCGGTCGACCAACATCGCCAGTGCCGCTGCCGTAAACGCTTTGCTGTTGCTGGCAATAGCGAATAGTGTACTATCCGTTACCGGTTGTTTCGTCAACGTGCTAGTGACCCCGTATCCTTTTGAAAGCACAACAGCATTGTCTTTTACAATGGCGATGGCCATCCCAGGAACATTGAACTCTGCTAAGGAGTTTTGTGCAAGTCTGTCGATTCGGTCTATAGAGGTTTTGAGCGATTTCTCCTGCGCAGTAGTTATCGCTGCGGTGAGTATAATTAGGACGGTGCTGAGTACTTTCTTCATGGTGCAAACCTACTATTGATTAGTAGAGTATAAAAAAAACTTAACGTGAGTGAATTGTAATTCATATCTTTGATTTCCACTGCACTGAATCCAACAAATTGTATTTTAATTAAATCAAAGTCTTTATGAAGAAGATTTACGTGTTGTCATTTTTATTTTTAGCATTTCTGTCGCCTATTCTGGCTCAAAAAGCGGATGAATTCTCGGAGTCAACGTATGTGGTGGCCTCAGAGTTTGGCGTTACACGTCCCCTTAGCGAAATCTTTGCTGAGAATCCGGTTCGCGAGGAACTTATCATTAAACCGAAAACATCCGGTGATCGGAAGATTCGCAAACCTCAGTTTTTCGAGTTCAGCGCCGATAAGGATGGTATTGCATATGGCAATGATCCTGCTTCAGTTCAAACTCGAATGGGGGTAATAAAGGGCGCTCAGACCCGCGCCAACTGGGCAGGACAAACAGCCAGTGGTTTTCGCCCGTATGACCCCTCCGGTGCAGTGGGGCCGAATCACTATGTTCAAATGATTAACTCCACGACGTTTAAGGTCTACAATAAATCGACAGGTGCCGTTACGCTGACTGCTACATTAGGTAACCTTTGGTCTCCGGCAACTGCCAACGCAGGTGACCCAATTGTGATGTATGACAAGGCCGCTGATCGTTGGTTTCTTGCTCAGTTTGGTTCGGGTAACAACAATATCTACATCGCGATTTCTACCTCGCCCGATCCAACCGGAACATACTACACGTATACGTTTACCTCTCCTCAATTTCCCGATTATTTAAAGTTCGGTGTTTGGCACGATGGCTACTATATGACATCTAACCAGTCGCAGCAGAAAGTTTTCGCGTTTGAACGCACTGCCATGCTTGCCGGAACTCCTGGAGCTCGCTCAGTAATTGTAAACTTTACACCTCCAACAGGTGGAGGGTTTTTCTGCCCGGTGCCTGGCTGTGCTGCCGATGGAACATTGCCACCTGCTGGAACGCCTTGCCCGATT
>JBILCQ010000003.1:0-21495 GCA_044353065.1 Flavobacteriales bacterium
CATCTATGCGAAGCATCACAACAATACACATCACCAGCAAAACAACTAGGTTGAGCGTGTACATCACGGCGGGTCCGACATACATGCGAACACGGTTCACATCCTCACTGATGCGATTCATGAGGTCGCCTGTTCGATTGCGCTTGTAGAAAGTGGAGTCTAATTCCTGATACTTGGAATAGACACTGTTTTTGATGTCGTATTCAATATGGCGCGACATGACAATCAGCGCTTGTCGCTGATAGAAAAGAAAAACTCCCTTTACGACGTACATGAGTATGTAGAGACCGGCCAGCATCAATCCGATTTTTACAACGGTCGATGCATAATTTTCCGGGGTGAAGTGAATGGTGGAATTCGAGTCGCTAACCCAAGAGCTTATATATTGAAAAGAGCTTGGTGCAGGAATTTCCTTGGTTGATTCTAATTCGTGTTTCACCCGAAGTGCGTCGCTTAGAAAGTCGATACCGTCTCGAACAACAACTGGCGCATACACACTAAAAATGTTTCCGAGCACAATGAGAATAAAGCCTGCGAACAACCTGCCCCGGTATTTCCAGAAGTACTTATTGAGATGAGCCAGGTTTTTCATTTTTAGGATTGGATTGCGCTAGAATTCAAAGTTCCATGTAATGCTGGGGAGCACAGGGAATAGACTAACCTGGTATGCTTTTATTTGAATCACGCCATTTTGAAGCTGTCCTTCCGAACCGAAATAAATGAAATAGGGGTTCATTCGGTTATACAGATTGTAGACTGAAAAATTCCAGTTACTCTTGAATTTTCTTTTTCGAACGATAACCTCGCCATCTTTTGAAGTCTTTGTTTCAGGGTGCTTCATGTGCCAGGTGGCTGAAAAATCGGCACGGTGATAAGGAGCCATTCTATAGCCGTTCCTGTCGGTATAAACATCTACAATTTTATTTTCATAGAAGTATCGCTCAGATGGTAACGTGATAGCATTGCCTGTGGAGTAAACAAACACAAACCCCAGGTCAAGTCTTGGGTGTATTTTATAGTTCGCCACAAAGCTCAAGTCATGTCTGCGGTCCCAGCGGGTAGGAAATGGTTTTCCATTGTTGATAGATTCAAAGGTTCTGTCGGTTTTAGACCACGTATAGCCAATCCAACCATTGAGTTTTCCAAGAGCCTTTTTCAGGAAGAATTCGAAGCCGTAGCTTCTCCCTGATCCAAACACGAGCAGATTGTCTATGTTGTCATTAATTGTCTGATCGGGTTGAGCACCTTCTTTATACTCACTTTGGTTCTCCATGGTTTTATAGTAAACTTCAACGCTGCTCTCCCATGTGTTGTCCTTGAAGTTACGGAAATAACCTGCGCTCCATTGATTTCCGATTTGAGGTTGCAGCACTTCGGTGCTGGGAAGCCATACGTCGGTCGGGAGTGATGTTGGTGACAAGCTTGTAAGGTGGATGTACTGATAGTTTCGCATGTAGCCGGCTTTGATGCTTGCATTCCGTCCGATAGTCCAACGGACATTCATTCGGGGTTCGAAGCCCCCATAGTCTTCTACCAGTTTTCCTTTGGAATAGTCTTTCGATGTTATGGTGAGACCCGTCGCCAAGGGTCCATTCTCTTGTCTATTGTAGCGAGTGAATGGTCCAACATGCGCAAAATATGAGTAGCGAATACCAGCATTGATGCTCAGTTTTTCAGTTATGTCAAATTCGTCTTGAACATATCCGGCGGTTTCGTGTGAGATTAGATTCACTTTGGGTCCGGTGTCAAACTCAGTGTCGCCGCTTTTGGCGTAAACGCTATTGGGCATGAAGTTGTGATGCGTGTAATCTATTCCCCATTTTATGCGATGCCTGTAATTGGGGTAATAGCTCCATTGGATTTTTCCACCCAAATCTTGTATGCCGCTCGAAAGCGTAAACTCGAATCCTTCTTGTTTTGCCCCAAATGAAAAAGAATAATTCGTAAATGTTAGAATGGCGTTCATGAAGAGCTTTGGGTTAATGACCCGGTTCCAACGAAGCGTGCCAGTTGAATTGCCCCATGGAATTCGCGTATTGAAATTCGTTTTCTGACTATTGAAATTGAAAACATCACGACCGAAATAGCCGCTCAGAAAAAGCTGATCACGCGACGATAGCTTCCAATTGATTTTGGCATTCACGTCATAGAAGTAATAGCCCGAGCCGTAAGCATTCGCTGTAGGTTTAATAAAAGGTTTCAGCAATACATCAATGTAGGTTCTTCGCGCACTGATGATGAATGAAGCTGTATCTTTTTTGATTGGGCCTTCAATCGTTAGACGCGAAGAGATGGTCCCTATGCCACCTTGTGCGTGGAATGAGCGCTTGTTACCTTCCTTCAATGAAATGTCCAATACGGAAGCTAGTCGACCGCCGAAACTGGCTGGCATGCCTCCTTTTGTAAGCTCCAGATTTTTAACGGCATCTGCATTGAAAACGGAGAAAAAGCCGAACAAATGCGAGGCATTATACACCGTGGCATTGTCGAGCAATATCAAATTCTGATCAACACCACCTCCTCGAACATAGAATCCGGCGTTTCCCTCGCCACTGCTTTTTACGCCGGGTAAAAGGGTAATGGTTTTGAGAATGTCGATTTCACCAAGCAGAACAGGCAGCGTTTTAACCTGATCCATTTCTAATCCTATTTTTCCTATATCGGTGCTGCGCGTATTATTTTCCTTGTCGCCCTGTATAGTTACTTCTCCTGTTTGAATAACTTGGCTGCTCATCGATTTATCGATGCGCATGTCACTTGATAAGTTGATGGTCACTTCCTGAGTTTCATACCCAATCAAGCTGAAACGCAAGGTATGATTTCCTGCCGGCAGCGTCAGGGAATAAAATCCGTACAGATTAGTTGAAGTTCCAATGCCCTTTTCTGGCGACGATACCAACGCTCCCACGAGGTATTCTCCGCTGGCGGCATCTTGAATAGTGCCATTGATCGTGTGATAAGTAGTTTGTGCTGTTGGCTGACAAAATGCTTCCTTCAGGGAAACTAGCGCAGCTAGAAATAGCATTATGCGTACAATGGTTTTCATTTATGACGGTCCGCGAATTTACATCTTACTGGCAGTGAGTTGTGCATCACAATCTTCACAGGCAATTCAAACCAATGAAGACGGGATTTGTTTGTTTCTAGGAGCAAAATGTACTTTTGCAAGCCCTTTTATGGAGAAAATCACCTTCGGTCGTCTGTTCCTTTTCTTGATTGGCATATTGTGCTTTCAATTTGTGTTTGCGCAATACGAGGAGAAATCACTAAGGGCCATGCGAGTTGAAGATTTCCCCAAAGTGGATGGCTTTCTCGATGATCCCTGTTGGCAAGTAGCACCTGTAGGTAACGATTTCATAATGGATTCGCCAACCCCCGGTGTTCCACTTTCTCAGCGCACCGAAGTCCGTGTATTATATCACGATGATGCCTTGTATATCGGAATGATGTGCTATGATTCCTCACCGGATAGCATACTGCATGAGTTATGTGGCCGCGATAAAACCTGCAATACCGATTATGCGGGTGTTGTCTTTAGTTGTTACCGCGATGGAATGAACGGTTTTGCATTCTATGCAACGCCCAATGGCGAACAATATGACGCACGCCTGGACAACAATGGCGATGATGCCAGCTGGAATGCGGTGTGGTATTCTAAAGCCCGAATAGTTCAAAATGGTTGGTCGCTCGAAATGAAAATACCATTTGCGGCTATTCGATTTCCCGATCTTCAGGAACAGGTCTGGAATATCAATTTTGAGCGCGACATACGACGAACGCGTCATCATGGATATTGGCGAGGCGTGGATCCCATGGTTGCAGGCACGTTAACGCAGATGGGAACATTGACAGGTATTCATGATATAAAACCTCCACGACGAATTTTCCTATTCCCGTACACTTCTGGATATTACAACACGCAGGGAAGTGAATCGGGTGAAAAAACGGAATCGCTCAGCTACAACGTTGGATTGGATCTTAAACTCGGATTAAACGATGCCTTTACTTTGGATGCTACACTGATTCCGGATTTTGGTCAAACCATCAGCGATCAACAAGTTTTAAATCTAAGTGCGTTCGAATTGCAATTCGCTGATAACAGACAGTTTTTTACGGAGGGTACTGAATTGTTTTCGAAGGGTAATCTGTTTTATTCCCGCCGTATCGGATTTGAGAGACCGATTCGTTTTTTTGATGCTTACTCTAATTTGAACGCACATGAAATTGTGCTGGAGAATCCCTCAAAAGATCAAGTCATTAACGCTATGAAAATTTCCGGGCGCAATAAAAACAAGCTGGGTATTGGCTTTTTTAATGCTGTTACGGCTCCAAGTGAAGCAATTATTCAGGATACCCTTTCGGGACAGAAGCGATCAGTCAATACTTCCAATCTCTCGAATTACAATGTCACAGTTTTCGATCAGGTTTTGCCCCATAATTCGTTTGTTTCGCTCATCAATACAAATGTGTTGCGCAATAAAGCCGACTATGATGTGAACGTGACAGGAACTTCATTCGATTTGCGGAACAAGAGCAATTCTTTTAGCGTTACTGGTAGTGGTGCTTTTAACGTGAAAACAGGTCTGCCGGATAAAATCGCCGTTTCTGACAGTAAGGGTTTTCGGCAGGATGCTGCAATCAATAAGATCAGTGGGAATTGGACAGCTTCCATTGGCCAATGGCTGGAGTCTGATACCTATGACCCAACAGATCTGGGTTTTCTGCAAGCCAACAATTCGGCAGGTGCCTGGATAACGAATGGTTATAGTATTTACAAGCCTTTCGGTAGGTTCAATCGAATGTGGAGTGACCTTACTTTCATGTGGGAGAATTTGTATGCTCCAAGAAGATTTTCTTCCTTATCGTTCGAAGGTTCTGCCGGCATCACGACGCGGAAATTCAATACTTGGGGAATTAATATCGATGGCAATCCGATTCGAGGAAATGACTTTTTCGAACCGCGTGTTTGGGGACGGTCTTTCCGTACGTATACCAATTCGATGGTATATGGTTGGTATAGCAGTGACTACAGAAAGAAAATTGCGTTGGACGTCGGAACGGGTTATGGCTTTTATAAGGACAAGTCCAGATTCAGATATAATTTTCGGTTTTCCCCTCGCGTTCGTTTGAATGACCACCTTTTTCTAAATTATGTCTATAGTTATCAAAGTCACTTTAATGACATTGGTTTTGCTTACACGTTCGAAGACTCAGACCGATTGGAGCCACTATTTGGTAAACGAAATGTTGTTTCTCATACAAACGTTTTATCGGTGAAGTATGCCTTGAATGCTTTTGCAGTGTTAAATGCACGAGTGCGTCACTACTGGGGATACACCGTGTTCAATGAGTTTTATTCCCTTACAGATGCAGGCGAACTTGCACCCACAACTAATACAGGAGACAATCAGAACTTTAATTCCTACACGGTTGATTTAATTTTTACCTGGATTTTTACACCGGGTAGTGAGTTGAGTTTGGTTTGGAAAAATGAAATTTCTGAATTTAACACCAGTGTTCCCGGTTCATTGGCGGAGGATCTTGAGTACACACTCGGACTTCCTCAAAATAACAGTTTCAGTCTCAAGTTGATTTGGTTTGTTGACTATCATGCAGTTAGTAGCGGTCTGAATCGCCACCTCAATCGAAAAGTCAAGTCTTAGCCGAATCAGGCCGAATTTTTATCACTTCGGTGCAACCAACGGCTCATTCCTTTAGTTTTATTGTCAACATGCCGGAGACTAAAGAGATAATTGAAGGGTGCATTCGCGGTGAAAAGGTCGCGCAAGATCGCCTATACAAGCTCTATTCTTCTTTGCTCTATGGTATTTGTCTTCGGTATGCCGGAAATAGGATGGAGGCGCAAGATGTTCTGCAAGAAGTATTTGTTAAGATTTATAATAATATCGAGAGTTACAACCATCAAGGAAGTTTTGAGGGATGGCTTCGACGAATTGCTGTAAATACATCCATCACAAATTACCGAAGAAACTTGAAGCATGCTTTTCAAAAAGATGTCGATGATTTGACTCGAACAAATGAAGAGCCCGTATCCTTTGAAGACGCTGAATTCACGGCTGAGGAATTGATGCTTTGTATAGAAAAGCTTCCATTAGGTTATAAAACAATCTTCAATTTATATGTCATCGAAGGTTTTATGCACAAGGAGATAAGCGAAATGCTCAACATCGATGTGAATACTTCCAAGTCGCAACTTTCGAGGGCTAAGGTCTACCTGCAACGAGAACTAAAAAACATAGCAACCGTAAAAAAAGAACAACATGTCTGAAAATCGTTTTTTCCAGCACATACAATCCGTCATGACGGATTACAAGCCGGAGGCGCCGCAAGCTGCCTATGCCGGTATGCGAAGAAAGCTTTGGTGGTCGAACTTTACAAAGATTAGCGCTACTCGTTTCAATGTTTGGTATGCATTACTAATAGTTTCTTCAGCGTCGCTTTGGTTCAATTACAGTTATAATAAGTCAACTACAGCGGCCGAAGTTGTGCCGATTGAGACTATTCAATATCCCAATCCAAATCATACGGTTCCATCTGCTCAGCAAGAACAGCAAATTACCGGGAATGAAGAAGAAGTGGCCATTGTTGAAACTGAAAAGCCCTCAACAGCGCGGACTTCAGTACCTGTTTCAACTGACATAGAAGTTGTGAGTCATGAGCCAATGGTAACTGATAATGGCGCTGCAACAACTGCGAAAGACAGCAATGTTCTTCCCAAGCAAGAGTCAAGTTTCAAGGATACTTCTGCATCTATCTCCAAGGGCGGTAAAAAGGGCCTGAAGGTGAAGACTTTTCAAGTTTCTGATAAGTAAGATTCATTAACTTGCCCTGTATAATTGAAAATCGTGGGCAATTTTCGATGGTATAAAATCATTCCATTTCTTTTGATGGCATTGTCCGGTGACATTGCCAATGCTTTTTTTTATGAAGGCAGATTATCCTCGGATACTCTTATCATTGATTCTGACACAATCTACATTGAGCAAGATGAAGTGGCTTCAACCCAGGACACGTTGCATAGACCGCCAGGCTCCAACAAATCAGTACGAAAACACCTCTGGTGTGCTTCCTTGGCGGCCGGTGTAAATGTGACTTCCGTCTCCGTTAATTCCAACTTGAATGGCTCGCGATTGCTGAATGATTTTGTCGGTTTAGCTATGCTACCTCAAGTCAATTTGAGTATGGGAGGAGAATTTGGAATGCGTTTTCTCACTTTAAAAGGGAATCGAGGAAATATCGAATTAACGGCTTCCATTGCCTTTTCAATGAATAAAATTAAAATTCGCTATTCTTCCGTAAAGAATCCCTCGCAGTTGCAGCAAGACAGCATTATTCAGTTTTCTTCTCAATCCAATGAATTGCTGTTGTATTATTTTAAAACTACTGGCTCTCCGGGTATAGGAGAGGTAGACACGCTCCCTCCCATCGCCCTAAGCAGTCCCCAGCTTGTTTACAATACCCGCGATGTTCTGGCAACCTTAAGAGCAACGTATAGTCGAGGGTCGAATCACCCCCGATATTATTTTGAGACAGGTGTAGCAAAGCGATTTGTCAAATTTTCGAAGAGCGGCGATCCGTTCTATTTGCTAAACGAAGACGGAAGATGGACAACGATTGGATCAGAGAAGCTTCCGGGGCGAAATGTTCTGGTGCCCCATTTTGCCATCGGATTTGAAAAGAATATCTCAGGTGATTTTTCATCGAGTAAGCGTTTTGTAACGATTGGTGCCAGTCTAAGCGCTTCTTTTCCTTCCGTAACTTTTATCACTAACGAGACGATTTCTATCGAGTTGAGAAATGCGGGAGTATTGATTTTTGCCAGGTCTTTTTTTTAGAGTTCAGATTTTTTAAATTTCATTATCTTAGCCAAATACAAGAGCTAATCATGAAGAATGTTGTTCTGATATTCATCGCTTCGTTGCCTCTGAGCTTTTGCGCTCAACTGAGCAATGGAAGTTTTGAATTGATTAGCTCTATGCCCAACGGTTTGGGTCAGTGGCAAAGAGCAACGGGTTGGTCCAATGCAGGAAGCACGGAGTCTACTCCCGATCTTCTGCATTATGATGCCATCAACTCGTGCGATCTACCTGAAACATCGATGGGGCTTGTTCAATCGTTTGACGGCGACGCCGTTATGGGATTGGCTCTTTGTGGAAGGCCATCAACGAATGTTCGTGAATATATCAGCACACGATTATCGGAACCGCTTGTGGCGGGTAAACCATACGCAGTTGGGTTTCGAATGACCAATGGAACTCATCTTCCCACTGCTCAGTCGGGCCTTGCGGTAAATGGTATCGGTTTGCATTTCGGTATGTCACCTTCGGTTCAACAAGGAACAAGTCCAATCATCGCAGAGCCCCAATTGAAAATTGAATCAACAGTTTATTCATCAGAATGGCAAACGTTTCTTTTCACCTTTTACCCGCAGGAATCTTATGAGTATATGACCTTTGGTGTGTTTGGTGAGGATGCAGATAAGAACATTCAAGTGTTTAGAGGAACTAACCCAAGTTTGGCCTATTACTTCATTGATTATTTTACAATAGAGCCGCTTTGGCAAAATGGCGAAGAGATCGAAGAGGAGGTAGATAGTTCGAAAGTTGAATTCGAGTCAACTTTCGGTGATCAACAGTTTTTCATTCCTAATACATTTACTCCAAACGGCGACGGTAATAACGACCGATTCATTCCTGTTTCAATGATCGAAAAGGAATGGCTTGTCGAGATCTTCAGTCAATGGGGAACCAGGGTCTATGCATCCGATCAATTAACGAACGGCTGGGATGGTAATTACGAAGGGGTGCCTTGCACTCCCGGTGGTTATGTTTGGCAGATTACCTATTGGACAGAGCAATCCAATGGCAAGAAACAGCGACAGGAAAGGCGAGGAATGTTTCATCTCGTTCGTTAATTGCCCGCGGAAACCGGCATTCCTTATCCTTAATTTCGCCACATGCCACTCCGTTCTTTTCCCGATTTAGAATTCAGAAAGCTTGATGCTCTTGTGGCTGATTATTGCAGAAACAGCGCTTCCACCCGAGAGTTTTATGCATGTGAGCCTTCCCTTGATGCTATTGCTCACCTTGCAAACACCCGACAATTCTCATTAGACAATTCTCGAATTATCGCCGATGTTTTAGCAGTTCAGTATGCTCAGCATGTGCCTATTCAGCAGGTCAATGAGAACGTTCGCGCTTTTGCCGATGGCAATGCGAGTTGTGTAACCACCGGCCATCAGCTTTGCTTACTGGGTGGTCCTGCTTATTTCTTCTACAAAATACTGAGCGCTGTCAAACTAGCTCAGAATCTTCAACCCCTCGTTCCAACTAAAAAGATAGTTCCCGTTTTTTGGCTCGCCAGTGAAGATCATGATCGTGAAGAAATCAACCACACGTTTATAAACGGTACTCGCCTTGAATGGAATACTGCACAAACGGGCGCTGTAGGCCGTTTTTCAACCGCGGGTTTTGATCAAACGCTCCAGCTGTGGATCAATTCTATTGAGGATGAACATCTGCGTGATGCAATTACTCCGATATGGAATCGTGCTATGCAGTTTAATACGTGGGGTGAACTTACGTTGTCATGGGTGCATGAATGTTTTGGTGAATGGGGGCTCGTGATAATTGAACCTGACAATTCACGGCTTAAGCAACTCTTCAGATCGGTTATGAAAAGGGAACTCCTCGAAGGAGTTGCGGAACAATCAGTGTCGAAGTCGAATGAAAGACTCTCACAGCTTGGTTACCAAGTGCAGGTGAATCCGCGTGATATTAATCTCTTCTACTTGGGCGAGCAGACGAGAGTTCGCATAGAAAGGCAAGGAGAATATTGGAGGACGGTTGATAGCCGGCATACATGGAATGAGGATGAAATACTCCTTGAGCTAGAGCAGAATCCCGAAAATTTCAGTCCGAATGTTTTGCTTCGTCCTCTGTATCAAGAAACCATACTACCGAATGTTGCCTACATAGGAGGTCCCGGCGAATTGGCATATTGGCTTCAGTTAAAAACATTGTTTGAAGGATTTGAAGTTTCCATGCCGGCTCTTGTATTGCGCAATGCCGCAATAATCGTCTCGCATAGTGTGAGCAAGCGACTTTCGAAATTGGGTTTGACCACCCGCGACCTTCTTCGCGATAAACAGGATTTAATTACAGCGCTTGCAGGTGATAAGCCGGATTTCTCGGACGAGAAAAGTGAATTTCTTCGATTGTTCGAACGCTTGGCCGACCGAATAGCTCAAACTGATTCAACGCTGAGGGCTTCTGCAATGGCAGAAGCACAACGAACACTTGCAGGTATCGACCAGTTGCAAGCGAAAACATGGAAGGCCATCAAGGTCAAAGAAGAACAAAAGTTGACAGCACTCGACAAAATGTGGGAGGAGATTTATCCTTCCAATAATTGGCAGGAACGTTCGCAGAATATTCTGATAGACGCATTAAGGAATGACAAGCAGTTGATGCGAGAACTTTTGCAGGAGTTCCAGTCACCCGCCAGTACCATGGTCATAGTGGAGTCTTAAACTCGATGATAGTCGAGCCACGACTGGAGCAGAATCGCCGCACTTATTTTGTCTAGATTCCCCTTGTCGCGTCGCGTACTTTGTTTTGCTCCTGATGCAAGGAGCGCTTGAGATGCCATCTTGCTCGTGAACATCTCATTCACCCGATGGATGCGGATTTTCTCATTTTGCGCAGTGAGCTTCTGCACAAAATCTTGCTGCAGAATTGTGATGGTTGAATCCTCTCCGTTTAAGTATTTGGCTTCACCAACCACAACATCTTCTATTTTTTCCTTCTCAATAAAGCTCTTCAAATAGGCAAGGGCCCCTTTGTTAGGAATCGTTTCCAGTGGTGAAGCTATGATGCGGGCAGAATCGGTAATGGCCAGGCCAATGCGAACCGTGCCGAAATCGATACCCAATACTTTACTCATGATGATTATTTCAGGTTGTGAATATGCACCAACTATTTTTGACCAAAGAATTCAAACATGAACGACTTACATTCAATTATAGAATTTGCATGGGATAACCGCGAGGCGCTTCAGGAAAATGAAGCCAAACAAGCCGTGCGCGAAGTGATTGAAAAACTCGACAAGGGTGAGTTGCGTGTTGCCTCTCCAAGTGAAGGCGGCGGTTGGCAGGTGAATGAGTGGGTGAAGAAGGCGGTGGTCATGTATTTCCCGATTCAGCAAATGAAAACGATGGAGGCCGGGCCAATGGAGTTTCACGATAAAATGGAGCTCAAACGTAATTACGCTGCCTTGGGAGTTCGCGTTGTACCTCATGCCGTTGCTCGATACGGCGCCTACTTGGCATCGGGTGTCATCATGATGCCCAGCTATGTGAACATTGGAGCATATGTCGACTCCGGAACCATGGTCGATACTTGGGCAACCGTTGGGAGTTGCGCACAAATCGGAAAGAACGTGCACCTCAGTGGCGGCGTAGGAATTGGCGGCGTGCTCGAACCGCTCCAGGCATCGCCAGTTATCATTGAAGATGGCGCTTTTATTGGATCGCGTGCAATTGTAGTTGAAGGGGTGCGTGTAGGGAAGGAGGCCGTGTTGGGAGCCAACGTTGTACTCACAAAGACGACTCGCATTATAGATGTAAGTGGTCCGGAGCCCGTTTCATATACAGGAGAAATTCCCGAGCGTTCTGTAGTTATTCCTGGGGTGGTCAATAAGACCTTTCCGGCCGGCGACTTTGGTGTGCCTTGCGCGCTCATTATCGGAAAACGCAAAGCCAGTACCGATCTGAAAACTTCGCTTAATGACGCTCTTCGCGACTTCAACGTTTCAGCATAATCACTGGTCTTGAAAAAAATTTTAGTCATACAAACAGCTTTCATCGGTGATGTGATTCTGGCCACTGCAGTGCCGGAACATTTGCATAAGCATTTCCCCGACGCTCAAATTGACATGTTGGTGCGCACCGGAAATGAAAGTCTTTTTAAGGATCATCCATTCATCAACAAGGTGTATGATTGGAACAAGAAATCTTCGAAGTATCGGAATCTCTTCCGCATCATACAATTGATTCGTGAGGAAGGCTACGATGGAGTAATTAATTTACAGCGTCACACAGCTTCTGCTCTTGTTACCATCTTGTCAGGTGCAAAAAAAACATCAGGTTTCGACTCATCCATCTTGTCAGTTTTCTTTAACCACAGATACAAGCATGAGTTGGGAAAAAGGAATGAACCCGGTTTTATGCATGAAGTGGATAGGTGCCTTCAATTGATAGCACCATGGACGCCGGTCGAAAAAAGCAGGCCCGTGCTCTATCCGTCGGCGCTTGATTTTTCAGCAATGGAGTCTTACACACGCAATCCCTTCATTACAATCAGTCCTTCATCGGTCTGGTTTACTAAACAAACGCCTGCGGAGGTTTGGAAGAAGCTCATCGGAGCTTGCGCCCATGTTCAGGTATATCTGCTAGGTGGTCCGGGCGATTTGGATCTATGTCAGTCCCTGGCATCCGGTTTTTCAAATGTTCAAGTGCTGGCGGGAAAGCTGACCTTACTGCAATCCGCAGCTCTCATGAAATATGCAGTGATGAACTATACCAACGACAGTGCGCCCCTGCATCTATGCTCAGCGATGAATGCGCCTTCCACTGCAGTGTTTTGCAGTACCATTCCTGAATTTGGTTTTGGTCCCCTTTCCGATAGTTCCCGCGTTGTTCAAACGCGTATGGAGCTTCCATGCAAACCCTGCGGAAATCATGGTAAAACGGCTTGCCCGAAGGGTCACTTTGATTGTGGTAAAATAGATTTGAATGATTTGCTTTCGACGTCTGTATAGCAGATGAAGTTCACCACTGAAATATCGATAACTCCTTCACAGCACCAGATCAAGGTTTCCGACAAGATGCTGCTGATGGGCTCATGCTTTGCGCAGGAAATGGGTGATTGGTTTAAGCGCAGGCGGTTTGATGTTAACCTCAATCCGAACGGGATTCTATTTCATCCTATGGTCATCGCTCGATGCCTCCGCCGCGCGATACAGAATAGATTATATGATGCAAACGAATGTGTTTCGCATGATAACCTTTACCACAGTTTTGACTTTCATGGTTCATTCAGTTCATCAACCGAACTTGCTTTGCTTGAAGCGCTAAACGCGCAACTGGAAGTAACACACAAGTCAATAGCAACGGCCTCCTCGCTTATTCTCACGTGGGGTTCGGCCTGGGGCTATAAATGGAAGGCAAGTGATGAGTGGGTTTCCAATTGCCATAAAATCCCGCAATCGAATTTTAGTAAGGAGTTGATTCACTCGGATGAAATCGTGCTAGCGTATCAGAATCTTCTGAGAGAATTATGGACGATTAACCCGAATTTGCAAGTCATTATTTCCGTGAGCCCCGTGCGTTATTGGCGCGATGGCGCTCATGGTAATCAAATCTCAAAGGCTCATTTGCTCCTTGCAGCGAGCCAATTGTCCTCATCCGATTCGCGTATTCATTATTTCCCGGCCTATGAAATTATGATGGATGAGCTGCGCGATTATCGTTTCTATAATGCGGATATGCTTCATCCTTCGCCTCAAGCGGTAGAATTCATTGTTGCAAAGTTTCAGCACATGTTTTTCGCGCACGAAGCCAAACAATACGCCGGTCAAATTGAACCATTACTGAAGTTTCTGGGACATCGTCCATTGCATGTGGAAGACAACGCATGGAAAGAATTATGCTCTGAGAAAGAGCGGGAACTGATTCAAATTCGGCAAGCGTATCTATAAAAGAAAAGCCGCACATCTGCGGCTTTCTTGTAATCGTCTTCAATGATTTTTATTTGCGTGGAGCAATGTCTTTTTCCTCTGAGAAAAACATCGAGGTTGGATTCAGTTGGATGTGAATGTTTGCTCCATTTTGTTGAAGAGCATTGTGTTCACCGGAACCAAGCACTGCATTTTCTCCTGTTGTGAACTTATACTTCAAGGCGGTTAAATGGCGCTCTTGATCAAATTGAGGAGCATAGGTAAATACAACTCCTTGTGAATGCAAATCTTTACGCATTTGATTTAGTTGTTCACGCGTGGTTTGACCATTTATGGTCAATTCAATGTTGCTAGCGGTTTGAGCGAAAAGAAAGTTGCTTGCGCAAACTATCAAGAGTGTGATGATGTATTTCATGTAATTCGATTTTTCGTTTGATTGTTCTTCGGGCAAGTTTAATCAAAAAAACGACTTGGAGTGTGTTCTCTCCACTATATGTGCCTGATGCTTCGGGCTACATTTGCACAAATTATTTGGAATGTCCACAGCACAACAACGAAAATTAGATGCTATCCGCAAAGATTTGTTCAGCGATGATGACGCCTTGGTAGCGAAAGCCATTAGTCGATGTGAGGAGGAGGGATCCGCTCCCTTGGTAGAACCCTTGCTCGCTTTCTACGCATCGAATGCACCCGAATCGCTGCGAACGCGCGTTGCCGTCATGCTGGGTTCTTTGAAAGTTTCTAATGTTGAAACCTACTTCCTCCAAGCGCTGGCTAATTCACAATGGAAGCACATTCACAAAGATATCGTGGGCTTTATGTGGAATACGGGTTTGCAGCCGGTTGATGCGGTTAGCCAACTAAGTGAGTTGGCGGCCTCAGGCGATTATGCTCTCACAGTCGAGTGTCTCACTCTCCTGGAAAGCATTGAAGACCCTATTCCGGAAGAACAACTGTTGGAGAGCATAGCCATTGTGCACAAAGCAACATCAGAAGCTTCTGACGCCGATTTCAAGAAATTGCTCAATGAGTATATGAATGTGTTGAATTTTCAGCGCGCGCAAACCGATTTAAATAGCTAATGCCATGAGTTGGATGAACGAGTTTGCGATTTCGGAAGAGGTGCAAGCGGCTTTGAATGAACACAGGCCTGTTGTGGCTTTGGAGAGTACCATCATTTCGCATGGAATGCCTTTTCCCGACAATCTCGCCGTTGCCCGGGAAGTGGAGGATACGGTGAGAAGGAATGGCGCTGTGCCGGCGACCATCGCCATCATGAGTGGTAAAATTTGTATCGGTCTGGAGGAAACTGCACTTGAGCGGTTTGCACAAGCTTCGGGTGTGATGAAGTGCAGTCGTCGTGATATCCCTTTTGCGGTTGCGCAAAGATTGAATGGCGCAACGACCGTAGCTGCAACTATGATTCTTGCTGAAATGGCGGGCATTGAAGTGTTTGCAACCGGAGGAATCGGTGGCGTGCATCGAGGTGCAGAATCTACCTGGGACGTCTCAGCAGATCTGCCCGAATTTGCTCAAACCAACGTGGCCGTTGTAAGTGCAGGAGCCAAGGCGATTCTCGATTTGCCCAAAACACTGGAATATCTCGAAACTGCTGGTGTGCCTGTCATAGGTTACCAGACAGATGAATTCCCGGCTTTCTACTCGCGCTCGTCTGGGCTTCCGTTACATTTAAGTCTGAATACGACAACTGACATTGCTGCCTTCATTCATGAGAAACGTCGCATGAATTTGCAAGGAGGCACGCTGATAGCGAATCCGATTCCTTCCCAATATGAAATTGAGCGGGAAAACATTGAGCCGGCAATCGAAAAGGCATTGCTGGAGGCGGCGAATGCAGGTGTGCGCGGAAAGGAGCTTACTCCTTTTTTGCTCAAGCATTTAAACACAATAACCGCCGGAATGAGCCAAAAGGCCAATAAACAGCTCGTTCTTCACAATGCAGCCGTGGCTGCTCAGATTTCTTCCGACCTTTCTGCTTTGCGAAAAAAACACACCTTTATAGCGCTTTGATATTTCTTCCAAGGCACCCGTACTCATTATCTTCGCGCCATGTCCAAAACGTTTGAAACGCCCGACTACATTCTCACCGAAGAGAAAATCCGTCAACGTATGCTCGATGATTATCGCTTAGCGTGCATTTCGCGCGAAGCTTCTCTGTTGGGCAGGAAAGAAGTGCTTACAGGCAAAGCCAAGTTTGGAATCTTCGGCGATGGCAAGGAGTTGGCCCAAATTGCATTGGCCAAACAGTTCAAAGCAGGTGACTGGAGAAGCGGTTACTACCGCGATCAAACACTTATGATGGCTATCGAAGGGCTTACGGTTCAACAGTATTTCGCGGCATTGTATGCGCATACCGACGTAGAACATGAGCCATCAAGCGGGGGCCGGCAAATGGGCGGACACTATGCAACTCGTTTCTTGAATGAAGATGGCTCTTGGAAAAATGTATCTTCCCTCAAGAACTCGTCTGCTGATATTTCCCCTACAGCAGGACAAATGCCGCGTCTAGTTGGATTGGCTCAGGCCTCCAAGCTGTATCGCAATCTCCCGGAATTGGAGAGATTCACGCAATTCAGTAGTAAAGGCAATGAAGTGGCATTCGGTACGATTGGCGATGCGTCCACCAGCGAAGGATTGTTCTGGGAAAGTATGAACGCTGCTGCCGTGCTGGGTGTACCCATGTGCATGAGCGTGTGGGACGATGGTTGGGGAATTTCAGTTCCCAAGAAATTTCAAACCGTGAAGGAAAGTATTTCTGAAGCATTGAAAGGTTTCGAGAAAACAACCACCACCAACGGAATTAAGATATTTAAAGCGAAGGGTTGGAATTACCCGGAGCTTCTCATGACCTATGAAAAGGCAGTGAACTATTGCCGGGAGAATCATGTGCCCGTGCTCGTTCATGTAGAAGAAATAACGCAACCGCAGGGCCACAGTACAAGTGGTTCTCATGAACGCTACAAATCGAAAGAGTTGCTCTCTTGGTATGAGCAATATGATTGCATTGAACAGTTCAAGAAGTTCATTATTACGGATGGTTCAGCCAGTGAAAAGGAGTTGGAAGAGATTCGGGAGGAATCCCGAAAAATCGTTCGTGATGAACAGAAAAAAGCATGGGCCGCCTACCGCGCCGATGTTGATGCAGACATAGCCAATTGTGTATCGATGATTGAGGCGCTCGGTTCGGAAAGCGCCTTGTCTATTGCATCCGAACTGCGTAAGGCGTTGGATCCCATTCGCAAGGATGCCTTTGTGGCTGGGAAAAAGGCGTTGCGTCATCATGCGAACGCTGCCGGAGCCGCACAACTCGAGGCTGCGTTGAATGCGCTACGCGACAAGTGTGCGGAGCGTTATTCGGGTCAGCTTTACAGTGAACAGAGTACTTCTGCGTTGTCGGTAGTTCCCATTCCTCCGCAGTATGATGCACAGCCCGAGATGGTCGATGGTCGCGTCATTATTCGTGACAATTGGGACTATGTGTTGCGCAACAAACCGGAGACACTCATTTTCGGGGAAGATGTTGGAAAGATTGGTGGAGTGAATCAAACGGCGGAAGGTCTTCAGGAAAAATTTGGGGATCTTCGCGTCAGCGATACAGGCATTCGTGAGGCAACAATCATTGGCCAGGGAATAGGGTTGTCCATGAGAGGCTTGCGCCCCATTGCTGAAATTCAATATCTCGACTATCTCTATTACGCGTTGCAGATTATGCGTGATGATCTTGCCACCGTGCACTGGCGCACGCGCGGCGGACAGCGTGCACCGCTTATTATTTCTACGCGTGGTCATCGACTTGAAGGTGTATGGCATGCGGGAAGCCCAATGGCCGCGATTATCAGCAGCGTGCGCGGTATGCATGTCTGTGTGCCTCGCAACATGACGCAGGCAGCCGGCATGTACAACACACTGCTCGCGGCTCAAGAACCAGCTTTGGTTGTAGAATGTCTGAATGGTTATCGCTCTAAGGAACCCATGCCAACGAATATCGGTGAGTTTAGAATTCCATTGGGTGTTCCGGAAATTGTGCGTGAGGGCAGCGACATCACCATTGTATCATATGGTTCGACCATTCACATTTGTCTTCTAGCGGCGCAAATGCTCGCAGAAAGCGGAGTACAGGCTGAAGTTATAGATGTGCGCACCTTGTTGCCTTTTGATCGTCATCACAGCATCGTTGATTCATTGAAGAAGACAAATCGCATCCTATTTGTAGATGAGGATGTGCCGGGCGGAGCGACTGCATTTATGTTAAACGAAGTCATCAATGTGCAGGGGGGCTATCGATACTTGGACGCGCAGCCACAAACTCTTTCAGCGCAGCCGCACTTGCCTGCTTATGGAAGCGATGGAGATTATTTCAGCAAGCCATCGGCGGAGGATGTGTACGACAAAGTCAGAGAGCTTTGTTTTTCATAGTCCATACCTATGCTGCTTCTAGAAAACCGCTTTACTTCGTTGCACTTTCTGTCGATAAAACACATACCTTTGAATGCATTAACCTATATTCTCCGCTAGGTTTATAGAAGGGGAATTAATCACTGCAAATGACTCGTTCGATAAAATTACTTATTGTATTTGTTCATTTCCTGTTTCTATCGGAGTCACTTTATTCTCAAATCGAGAGCATAGGTTATTCGCGAACCCTTAGCAGTATAGATGATTCCGCTTTTTTAGTGGCTATTGAGTTCAGTACCGACTCTGTCGGCGATATGATTCGCATTTTAGAGGTATTGCCCGAGAAGTGTGAAATTGCCGTCAGGATGGCTGACGGTGCTGTTGCAACTGTATCGGATCAAACAATTAGATTCTTGTGGTATTCGAATTCTGTTTCAATACGAAAGGTTGAGTATGAGGTTCGCTATTCCGATAAGGATATGTTGAATGGGTCAATTACCGGTGAAATATTCGTCCTTCGCGATGAGAAAAAAGTTCAACGAGTGAACTCCTCAGCGGTAATTTCATCTTTGGTTGGCGCAAAGTCGAATTTCGAGCAGGGCGCTCTCACAGAAGTTGCTAAACCCCTCTCGGGAGAATTTCAAATTAGCGGGCGTGTTTATGACGAGATTACGAACGAGCCGCTCATTGGAGTGGTGGTCGGTGACATTGTAAGTGGCAATGGCACAACCACTGACATGGATGGAAATTTCACTTTTAAGCTCGCGCAGTTGCCATCGAATCTGCGTATCTCGCTGGTGGGATACATTTCACGGGAGTTGGTTGTTAGCTCTAACGAAAAACCTTTTGACATAGGGCTTTCATCGGATGAAAGTTTATTTCAAGACGTGAATATCGTTTCCGACCGCATTTTGGAAAAGCAGAAAATGAATCCGCTAACGGTGGAAACCCTTGATGTAATTGCCATAAAGGAGGCCGCATCAGGGAGTTTTTATGAGAGTCTGAGTGCCTTGAAGGGGGTGGATATGGTTTCTGCTAGTCTTGGATTTCGCATCATTAACACACGTGGTTTTAATAGCACTTCGCCCGTAAGAACATTGCAGCTCATTGATGGTGTCGACAACCAAAGCCCGGGACTTAATTTTTCTCTTGGGAACTTTCTTGGAGCAGCTGATTTGGACGTGAAAAAGGTGGATATCGTTCAGGGTGCAAGCAGTGCTTTCTTTGGACCAGGGGCCTTTAATGGAGTAATTAATATGGAGACAAAAGATCCTTGGGCTTTTCAAGGATTGTCGGCTCAAATGAAAATGGGGGAGAGGTCGCTAATAGAATCTCAGTTTCGATTTGCAGAAAGCTTTTCCAACAAAAAGGGAGAGGATGTATTTGCCTTTAAGATAAGTGGATTTTATATGACCGCTCAGGATTGGAGAGCTGAGAATTATGACCCTATCTATGGCAGTTCTGAAAGTGCAACCAATCCAGGAAGATTCGACGCCGTCAACATATACGGAGATGAGTATTTTCCTGCAATGGATTTGAGCGATGCGGCTCCCTGGACTTATCGTGGAATCGGTACCTTTTACCGAACAGGTTACAAGGAATCAAATGTTCTTGACTACGACACGAAAAATTTAAAGACAAATGCAGCTATGCACGTGAGACTTAATCCCGAAAGTGGATTGGAATCAACGGAATTAATTGTTGCTACCAATATTGGTACAGGTACCACAGTTTACCAAGGCGATAATCGTTTTCGGCTGAAGGATATTTTCTTCATGCAGAACCGAATAGAAATCAAGAAGGCCAATAATTTCTTCATTCGTTTATATACGACTAGAGAAGATGCCGGAAATAGCTATGATCCTTATGCGACATCACTTCGATTGCTTGATGAAGCTCGCAGCGATGAGGATTGGGCAAAGGTTTATATTCGCTATTGGCAAGACAGTATTAATAACCGCATGAATAATCTCGGATATCCGGGCTTAGTCATGAATCCTAATTGGAATGGTAATCCTGCCACATTGTGGTTGCCTTATAATTACGCTGCCCACGAGCAATGGTTAACCCAATACAACGATTCACTGGTTCGATGGCATTCCATGGTAGAACAATGGACGAATAACGGAAATAGCGGTGTTATCGGGTTGGAAGAACTTGGATACTATTCGCCTGAAAGCCCTCAATTCAAAGACGCGTTTAATCGGATAACATCGTTAAAAAACAATGAGGGTGAGGGTGGAACGCGATTTTTTGATAGATCATCATTGTATCATGCACACGCGGAAAAGCAATTACATGTAGATGGCTTGCATTCCCTGCGCTTTGGGGCAAATGCTCGGTTGTACGCTCCCAATAGCGATGGTACAATCTTTAGCGATACCTCTGGCACGCGAATTCGAAATATGGAATTCGGCTTATATGCGGGTGCTGAAAAGAAGTTCATGGAAGATAAGCTTACGGCATCTGCGACGATTCGAGTGGATAAGAATCAAAATTTTGATTTCGTTTATTCTCCGGCTGCAAGTCTTGTATACACTCCGAAAAAAAATCACTATGCAAGATTGTCCTTCTCCTCAGCACTTCGAAATCCAACACTTTCCGACCAGTATCTTTTTTTAAATGTTGGTCCGGCTACGCTTAGTGGTAATCTGCAAGGGGTCGATAGCTTGGTTACACTTGAAAGCTGGAACGACTTTAGGTCAAGTTTGAACCGAGATACGTTGCGCTATATCTCTGCAGCACCTATTCGCCCTGAACAAGTCCGTACCTTGGAAATCGGCTACAGGGCTAGTTTTGGAGATAAATTATTTGCTGATTGTGGTTATTATTTCAGTCAATATAATC
Source organism: Flavobacteriales bacterium (assembly GCA_044353065.1). Classification (GTDB taxonomy): domain Bacteria; phylum Bacteroidota; class Bacteroidia; order Flavobacteriales_D; family Sanyastnellaceae; genus JAIBBG01. The sequence continues at coordinate 21,022 of JBILCQ010000003.1, forward strand.
ACTTTATTGGCTACGTAATCGGGCTTGATGTTCAATTTGACCAGTCTTCCGTTGGGCTTCCTAGGTCGGTTGATGCTTTTCGATACTCAGCGAATTCGACCAATAGAGTTTCAACTCAGGGTGTCAACATTGGATTAAACTACTATTTAACCAATGAACTGAGTGTTTCAGGAAATTATAGTTGGAATCAGCTCAGGAAAACGAATTCAGATGATCCTATCATACCCGCGTTTAATACTCCTGAACACAAGTATAACCTCGGTTTTAGTTTGCGTGAATTGAAATTTAGTAAAGTCTATAAAACGGAGTGGGGATTAGGAGCAAATTACAAATGGATACAGGGCTACTTGTTTGAAGGAAGTCCGCAGTTCACGGGAATGGTACCAACTTATGATGTAGTAGATGCGCAAGTAAATTGCTTGATTATTAAGGCGCACACGACCATAAAATTGGGTTGCTCCAACCTGATGAATA
>JBILCQ010000126.1:0-6520 GCA_044353065.1 Flavobacteriales bacterium
CTTGTTGTGATGATGGGCTTTCGCAATGGCAAGATGTATCAAACGTTTCTAATTGGCACCGGAACAATTCTACTTTTACTTTGGGTCATCCTTTTTTCAAATAACTACTATTCCGCACTTGCGCTCCTACCCGCTACCATGCAATGTGTGCTATTGGCAAAAGTGTGGCGCACTCAAACGCCCGCAGCTCTCGACAGCGAATTGAAAAAAGTGGCCCTCTTAACCTTTGCCGTTTCAGTCATTCTGTTTCTGGTCTAAGGCAGTCCCCTTCTTGTTGGAATTCTTAATACCTTCGCGCTCCAACCTGCCGCCGTGATCAGAACCTCTGCATTGCTCAGTCTATTCATTCTTGGCTCGTTGCTGATTCGCCTGAATCAGCTCGAAAGTCAGTCGCTCACCCAAAATGAGCTCATGACGCTGTGCCGTGTGAATGGCATCGATGCGAATATGACACCAGAGCTTACGCTGAATGTTGAACTCGACAGCACCTTCACCCAGCAAGATCTCCGCTCTCACCGAACGTTCGACAATGTGGTAAGTGCTACCATTGCTGATAGTGGCAATGCCGCTGCATACAACGTTCTGCTCTTTGGGTGGGCCAGTATTTTCGGCGACAGCAATTTCGCGCTCCGCTCGCTTTCGGTGCTTTTTGGCGTTCTCACCGTAATTCTTGGCTATTACTTCTGCAGGCAATTGTTCAACGAGCGCACGGCCAACATAGCAGCTGCTTTGCTAAGCTTTCACCCCGTACTCGTAGAATATGGGCAACTCGCTCGGGCATACATACCGGCCGCCTTTCTGATTTTACTTGCGACCTACAGCATTTACCAGGTAAGCGTAGCTAAAAGACACACCTGGCTTCACATTCCGTTGTATGTAATCATCTTGAATCTTTCACTGCTATCGCACTATGTGACGCTTTATGTCTTCCTTTCGCATGTATTACTGGTAGCCATCTTCCACAGCCACCGAAAAGCACTTGTCCAATATGCGATAATGGCTGTCCTTGGATTTGGCCTGTTCTCCTTGTGGCTTTTCAACGGAGGTTGGCAAGGAAAGAAACCCATGAACATTGAGCGACAGATGTGGCAGCTCAACTTGCCCGTCAATGGTGAGATGCCGGAATACGTTCGCACCGCAGGAGATATATTCGGAGATACGGCTGCAAATTACCTCACCATTTTTGGGGTTCATGTGGAAGGGGCAAACCTCTTAATTCTGCAGGCTCTTTTATTTATCCTGCCGGCTGTTTCACTCTTCTTTGTCTTTCGCAAGGTTAGAAAATCGGAATACTTCCGTCCGGTCATGTTCGTCACGTTTCCCATAGCGATGTATCTAATTTTCGCTGTCGTAATGGCTCTCCGCTCCGGACATTCCATTCCGTTCGATATTCGATACGCCATTTTCATTATTCCGTTTGCCTGTATGCTTCTGGCGTTCGGAATAGACCGCATGATTGACCACAATCGAGTTTCACGAAATGCAGGATTTGCGTTGTTAGGTATATTATCCGCTATTATGATAGCCGGGCTCTACCCTACATTGCCTAAGAAACAGAACGAAGAATCGATTAATAACAACCGTTACAGAGAAGCGGCGTCGTTTGCTCAGCGCGCAGCAGCCGAAAACGATACACTGGTGTTCAATGATCGGAATGATGCCATCTTGGTAAACCTCTATTTACGCAAATCGGCGCCCTGGCAACAAGTCATTCGACCCGATTCCAGTGCGCCGATGATGAAGGTTCACCACCAGAATCTGGTGGCGCCTTTCATTCCGGAAGAAAAACCTTAGTCGTACTTAGGCTTCTTATCGCGCTTCTCGGCGCGTTTCTCAGCCTTTGTCTTAGTGGCTTGCTTCTTAACTTCTTTCTTTTGATCTTTAGATTTTGCCATGGTTGATACAATTTTGAGCAACAAGTATAGTCAAAAATGGACTATGCAGGATCTGTCGTTGTTCAATTAGAAACCCACTGAATATCGGACTGTCTTCTCCACCAGGTCAGCTGACGTTTTGCGAAATTCCGTGTGTGTTGTTGAATTTTAGCTACCGCCTCATCCAGGGAGCAATTTCCATCGAAGTAGTCGAATAGTTCTTTGTAACCTACGGTGTTCAACGCCTGCAAATGCCGTTGAGGAAGTAATTGTCTGGCCTCTTCCTCCAGTCCATTCTCCATCATGCTAAGCACCCGGGAATCGATGCGTCGATACAATTCCTCGCGTGGCATTTCAATACCAATCTTCTGAACCTCGAAATTCCGCTCCTTGCGCATCGACGTTCGCAATGAAGAATACGTGCTTCCCGAAACCGTGCAAACTTCGAGCGCTCGTATGATGCGGTGGGGATTGTTCAAATCAACCTGAGTATAATAATCAGGGTCGAGTGTGAGCAATTCATGCTGCAACACTTCAATCCCCTCCTCGGCAAATCGCTTCGACCATTGCTCACGCACTGCTTTATCGCCGGGTAAATCATCCATGCCATCTACCAAGGCATCGATGTACAGCATACTTCCTCCGCAACACACAACGGTATCGTATCGCTCAAACAACTCACTTAGCTTGGATAATGCCTCGCGCTCAAATCGGCCTGCGCTGTATTCTTCGTGAATGGATGAAGAGGCAATGAAGTGATGCCTCACCTTACGCAGCTCCGTTTCAGACGGACGAGCAGCACCAATGTTGAGCTCTTGAAAAATCTGACGAGAATCGGCTGAAATGATTTCCGTACCCAGCGATTGAGCCATTTCAATGGCGTATGCTGTCTTTCCAACTGCTGTAGGCCCAACTATGACAATCAACTTTTTCATTGGCTGCTTTATTTCCGAAAAGGCGGTGGGCATATCGAAATTTATCTTTCATTCTCCCACGACTGAAGTCGTGGGCTATCAACTAAAGCAATATTCTTCAGGCTAAAAAGTAATACAATTTCAAATCAGCATGATTACCTTTACGAATCCCCTTCTTCACTCGCCACTCGCCACTCGCCACTCGCCACTCGCCACTCGCCACTCGCCACTCGCCACTCACGCATCCACCAATCCCCTTCCAATCTTCTTAATCTTCCCGTCGGCCTGCAGTTTGGCAAACAGCGTTTCGAGCAAGCCATTGATGAAGACATTGCTTTTAGGTGTGCTGTAATAGTTGGCCAACTCAATATACTCGTTCATAGTGACCTTCAACGGAATTGATTCAAACGTTTGTGCTTCAGCCAGTGCCATTTTCAAAATCACCATGTCCATCGTGGCGATTCGATCAGCTTCCCAGTTGGGAGCGTTTTCCGCTACCAATTTTTCGCTATCGGCTCCCAATACAAGTGTGCGTCGAAACAATTGCTTGGTGTATTCTTCTTCATCATCATCGGCTTTCCAAAGGGGCATCAGTTCAATATCATTGTCACTTTCCTTGACGGTCTTAAGGGTTTTCAATGCCATGCTCGAGGCCAGGTCCAGATCATCATTCCAGAAAATTCCAATCTCTTCGAGCCAATCATGCATGTGTTCGAAATTGATGAGTTCACGTCGCAAAAAGCGCAGCAAGTAATCGCGGTCATGCTCGAATCCACGCTCCTTACTCGCCATATACTCCTTGTATTCTTCCGACTCAATGAGTGACTTGAACATACCTCGCAACAAATCGTCGTTGTCGCGCCAGCGAATATGAATCTCCTTCGACACCTTATCCAGCACCTTGCTATTGGCAAGTATGCGCACCAAATTGTTCGTGACAAACTTGGTATTCGGATGCAAATCTTCCTGTGTAGGAAGTTTCTTATTCATCCCTGCCTCAATCTTTTCAATGGCTTTAGCCTGCATTTCGCCCGGCAATAGAAGGAGAGAAATGTACAAGTCACGAAAACGATTGAAACTTTCGAATAGAATCTTTTCGTACTTCACCACGTCGGGCTTGTCTTCGCTGTAATAAGCGAAGATGATTTGCATGGTCTTAATTCGTATTTGGCGTCGGTTCAGCATAGGTTTTTCAGTTTAAGATTTAGTTCAACTACATCGTTGCCTTCAGTTTCGCGATTGATGCAATTCGTGCTTCTGCAAGCTGGTTTGCGGCCAAATAGGTTGGGATAGAATTCGTTTTTGAAATACTGAAGATGTTCAGTGCAGTTTGATAAATACCTTCCGCCTGAGCCAATGCAGCATTGCGGTTATAACCGACAATCTCCCAATAGCAATTGATGATACCACCTGCATTGACCAGGTAATCCGGCGCATATAAAATACCTTTATTCAGTACTTCCTGGCCATGAACTTTCTCATCTTTCAACTGATTATTGGCAGCACCGCACACTATGCTGCACTTCAAGCGATCGAGTGTGTCGTCATTGATGGTAGCGCCTAAAGCACACGGGCTGTAAATATCCATGGGCACATCGTACACATCCTTCGCATCAACCGCCTTCACTCCGTATTTCATGACAACTGCGTTTACTCTATCTTCGTAGATGTCACATATAGTAACATCCGCACCTTCCTTAACAAGATGCTCGACAAGGTATTCACCCACGTGACCGACTCCCTGCACAACAACTTTCTTTCCCGTTAGAGAATCGTTTCCGCTGAGTTCCTTTTGGCTTGCTTTCATTCCCATGTAGACACCATACGCCGTTACCGGGCTTGGGTCGCCGCTTCCTCCGAGGTATTCGGGTAATCCAACCACATGCTTAGTTTCGAGTCGCACATGTTCCATATCGCGTGTGGAAATTCCCACATCCTCTGCTGTGATATACTTACCGCCGCAGCTATTGACAAACTTACCGAAACGGCGCATGAGCGCTTCTGTTTTCTGTTTGCGGGCATCGCCGATGATGACCGCCTTACCGCCACCAATGTTGAGTCCGGCCAACGCATTCTTGTAGGTCATACCGCGTGAAAGACGAAGCGCATCGGTGATGGCTTCCTCTTCAGTTCCATAGGCCCACATGCGTGTACCGCCTACTGCGGGGCCGAGCGTGGTGTTGTGAATGGCAATGATTGAACGAAGACCTGTTTCGTTATCCTGACAAAATACAAGTTGTTCGTGGTTAAAGGTCGACATACGACCGGTGACTGAGGCATCAGTAACGTTAACTGCAGCCTTTTCCATGGTTTCCATCAATTGGTAATTTTCGAATTGAGCCCATCGCAAAACGTTTTCGCGCGGCTTATAAAATTGGTTTCTGTATCCTTACTTATTGTAAAATCTCATCAATGGCCAGTGCCAATTTGCGGTCGCGTTCTGTAATAACATCGCCGGCATCGTGTGTGCTCAGTTCTACACGCACATAATTGTATACGTTGAACCAGGCAGGATGGTGTCCCATCTTCTCGCTGATAAAAGCCACACGGGTCATAAAGGTGAAAGCTTCCTGGAAATCCTTGAAGCGAAATTCACGTACCAGTTTATTGTCAGACTCTTTCCACATAAGGCAGTGGTTTGATTAATTGCGCAAATATAGACTTTTCAATATACAATGCGCATTCGGCAGGCTTCGAATACTGAAATAACTATGTTCTTCGCTCTGCCTTCAAAATTTCAACCCTTAAACGGCTCAGCGCTTCTGGTGTGATTCCCAAATAGGACGCAATTTGTCTTTGCGACACTCGCTGCTGAAGATTGGGGTATGTTGTAATAAACTCCTGATAACGTTCGGTCGCGGTGGCACTCAACAACAAGAGCACTCGTTTTTGTAAAACGGCTACACGCCTCAATAACCGATGAAGCTCGAGACTTGCAAAATCAGGGTGACTGCCCATGTGCTTATTGACCAACTCCTCAAAGATGTCGGCACGAATAACCTCGACCTCCGAATCTTCCAACGCATCAATGGTAAGCACTGCGGGTTGTTGCATGGCAGTGGATTGTATGTCAGAAATAATCCAACCCTCAGGTGCGAACATGTAAATATGCTGCTTACCCTTTTCATCCGTCGTAAAGCTTCGTAAAAGACCTCGCTTTACAAAATAGGCATGCTTCTGATCATCACCACTGTTTTGCAGGACTTGTCCTTTCAAAACGCGAATCGTCTTAACCTGTTCGAGCAAATCGCGCAACCCATCAGACTCTGCATGAGAATCTCCTTTGAAATATTGAGCAAAATCCATAGCCATGCGAAAATAATTCGATTTTACTCCTCACCTGCCGAACCAACCCCAATCTCCTTTGCGAATGTGGTAAAACCAATCCCAATAGCTTAAGTGATGGCTGCGAACAAATCCCTTTCTTGCTCCGCGAGGAATGAAAAATCTTCCACCTTTTTTAGGTTCAAGCTTATCAATTCCGGCAACTGCGCATTGCGGTGCTATTCCGTCTTGCCGGCATGTTATATCCGCTCCATTCTCAAAGCGATTGCTACCATACTGCCAAACCTCCTGAAACTTATTCCAGTCCATCCCTCCAACACTGGGACTTTCCGGAGCGAGAATGAGAATTTTACCAAACACGACATAAGGTTCAACTGCTTCCAAAAACCCCAAGGCATAAGCATATCCCATGCTGTGGCAAACCATATCGAGGGTATCTCGAGAATG
>JBILCQ010000127.1:0-6513 GCA_044353065.1 Flavobacteriales bacterium
AAAATCGTAGGCAAAACCAACATTAACCATCGATGGAAGTTCAAACTTTTCGGAGCGCTGATCCATGTTAAGTGTGGTCGTATTTCCAGAACCTGTCGACACTGTAGCATCAAGCGACAAACCATCACCGCGGTAGCGAATAGGAGGTCCAACATTGCGGAGGGTAATACCAAAACGAACATTATCCTTCTCTCCGGTTACATAGCGAATACCTGCGTCAAATGCCATTCCTTGCGCTTTCACGTTGTAGATAGCTTCCGAAATCAAACGAGCTGTGATACCTGCATAAATGCTGTTCGAAAAGCTCTTGGCATAACTCAATCCAATGTTGGTGAACGTTGGCGAGAAGTTACCAATACCTCCCTCAGGTAATTCCGTCTCGGTAATCTGAATTTCTCCGAAACGCATATTGGTAACGCTTATACCCAATACACTCGATTCGCTTAATCGCTTACCGAGTCCTAAGGCATTTATTTGAATACCCGTTCCAACGAGGTACTGATTATTGGAGAACACAAGTTCAGTGTTTCGAACGAAAGCCAAACCAGCCACATTGAGAAAGGAAGCTTCAATTCCATTCACACTCGCCATGGCAGAATTAGCAAGGGCCGAATTACGTGCCCAAGGATTAATAAGCAACTGACTGGCGCCTGCAGAACCTGCACGATCAGGATTTCCGGCATTTGCAGTAATCGCAAAAGTTGTAATCGCAACTATTATCAGGGAAAGCTTTTTCATATACTAAGCTATAATTCTCGTTTAAAAAATTAGAAGTTATCCAAGTCAATCGGCCTCATCACACCAAACCACTTGAGCACCTTTTCGCCGATGTTAGGCACATCAATGTGAATGATGTACACACCGCTGGCAATCGGGATGTTCTGGTCATTCTTCAAATCCCAGTCGAGGTAAGTGGTTGGATCGCCCTTCTTGAACTGACGAATGCGTGTGCCATTTAAATCATAGATGCTGATGGTACATACTTCCGGCAGGTTGGTAATCTTCACACGGTTGTCGAGCTTACCCGTTTCATAGCTGCTGAATGCATAGTATGGATTGGGCACTATGTTGATGTTGTCGAGCTCGCTTGTAAGCACTTCGCTGCTGTTGGTAGTAGCCGCAAGATCTTTCGTTGAGAAGTAGTAGAGGTTTCTCCATCCGTTGCGTGAAAGGGGAGCATCTAGCGCACCGCCGCTTGGATTGGCCTTGGCGTATGGCTTGGCAACACGCAGGCGAACGCGGCACGCATTGGGGATGAGTCCCTGCTCAGGCGAAAGCATCGAGTTACCGCTGGCATTTACCTGACCAAAGGAAGTAAACGTGCTCAGTGTAGAACCTACCCAGGTGCAAGCACGGTATACCTTCTTCAAATTGGTGGCAGACAACGTAGGACTTCCCAATCGAGAGAACAGGAATTTACCCTGATCGTATCCCGGGCAGTAGGTCGTGTCTGCTCCCAGGGCAGGATCTTCCTCATCATACTCTTCAAACATCTCAGCACGGATGTTCTTGAACACATAAATCCAGTGCTGACCACCGAACAACGGCTGTCCACTTGAACCGAACAAACGGTTCGACGGATTAAAGATCATATCGTTTCCGTTTTCACCCACCAGCCAGCTGTCTTCGCCAAAGGCCACATTGAGGCGTTCGCCCGTGCCCACGTCAATCACATAGCCCGGGAACCAGCCCATACCCCATGGGCTAATCAAATCGCCTTCCTCTGCATTGTATCCGGCATCATCTGAAGTACGTCCGTTCTTATCGACCGATTTGTGGCGACGGCAATGCATCTTTTTGGGATCACCATTGGCGCCATTGAAATCGTCTTTGGCAATTTCCAGAATCGGCTGCATTTCCAGTACAGGGCAGCGGGTCCACTTCGACTTGTCGGAGGTAAACACCACATCGATATTGTTGAGTCCCTTGATGTTGGTGATGTTACTAAAGGTGGGGGGAGAAATATCACCCTCAAGCGTTTCAATAGTAGGAGCTGTAGTATTCTGCCAGCCCTCGTCAATTTCGGTGCTGTAAGAAACCAAGCAGTAAGGCGACCACGTTCCACCCAGGACTTTCTCATACGTTTCCGATCCATCGGTGAAGGGCTCTGCGCCATCTCCTTGTTTGAAGTCATCATAAATCGATTCGGTTTCGGGAGCTTCATCGGGAGACTCCACAGTACCCGCACGAATCCAGTTCAACTCTGTGAAGCCGTCTTGATCCGGAATACCGGTGAGCCATGGATTGAGCGGATCGGCAAATTCGATATCGCCGTCAAGGAAATCTACTTTATGCTTCGCCTCTTCGCCGTCTTCGTTATAGAAAACGTATTGTCCCCAGGTGAGACTCAAGCCGTAATCCAACAGCAAATCTTCATTGATAGCAGAGAAGGCACTGAACGAAGAATCAACTTGACCGGTGGTCAGGTTTTCCAGTTTCCAGCGCATATCAGCCGCGTCGAAATCCCCCACGACATCACTCAAGCTGAGTTCAAACTCATCCGATGGAACACGAAGCGGATCGATTACTTTCACTTGAACCGGACCACCACCGGGCAGGTAGCTCGCCTTCTCAGCGTAGTAAGGTTCGTTCAAGATTTCATTTTCGGTTTCTGCCGAAAGATTTAAAATGTTCTTGCCGTTACCGGTTCCTTCGATGCGCGTAATCGGAACTCCTGAACCATAGCCGGCGTTGATGATGGTGCCGCCGTTTTCAGGACTTACACTATGCGGTATTGCGCGGATGAGAGGTATTTCCAATAGCGTTGCTTTGCGCGATGCCAGAAACGGTTGGTCTTGTCCGCCCAAGGTTGAGTATGAAAAATTAGCGTAATTATTATGGCCATAAGCGATGACCATGAAGTAATAGGTCTTGTGGTTGATGAGCTGAGGAGCGCCAAGTGCGAAAGCATCCGTAGTCACGCGGAGCGAGTGGAAAACACCCTCGTTGGCACCTTGTACTTTGAGGTATGGTGTTATCTGATTGGTTGTCGCGTCTCGCTCGAAGTTGATGATTTCGATTATATCATCTTGAATATCACATTGTGCGATGAGTCGAGCCAGATTTACATTATCGACATCACCCGATGTCACATTTTCATTGGCCAATTGATAAATGAGATATCCTTGAAAGGTGTAGCTTCTTTCTTCCTCTGTGTAGGGAATACCATCGATATCTAATTCAGGAATGGTGGGATCTATTAAACTGTAAGTTTCGTGAAAGTTGTTGCTGAGTGGATTGTTGTTGGACCATTGCAAAATGATTTCGTTCGATAATTCTGTGACGCGTACATCAGGAGCATCGGGCCCTGAAATGAGTTCAAAGCAATTATCGAATAGAGCCTGTGCTTTATCGTCGGCTATGCGCACCGCTTCTACGCTTTCGAATGGATCGCCTGAGGTTGCGCGTGCGAATACAACACCTACCGTGATGTTGTTGAAGTCGCCGGGCTCCAGTGTGAAAGGCCCGGCACTTTGCATGAAACGCCTGTCGGCTGGAGGGTTTCCGCTGCTCACCTCTGTCCAGGCATCTGTAATGATTCCACCCGTGCCGAAATGATAAGGATCGGTGTCGCCCGGAAACATGTAGTCTGCCGGTATTGATAGAATGGCTCCGCTGCCTTCGGTTAGTGCATTTCCTCCATAGACCATACGTTGGCCGTTTTTCCAGAATCCACGCAGGTAGTTGTAATAGTGTATAGCTTGTTGCGGAGGTCCGTTGTTGGATGCCCCTGAGTTGTGATAAAGGAATTTACGCATTCCGAATCGCTCGTTATCGATTATTCCGTCGCCATAGCCAATCCCAATGCCTTTGTAAGGTATTCCTTTCAATTCGGCAGCCAGCTGTATGTCATTGGTGAGTGGATTGTCAAGATCATCTTCATCTTGATAGGGGCCCTCGAAAAAGTCGACGCCAACAGCCGGTGGATTTTCCCCATAGCCGAGTGAAAGAGCGGTTGCCTCATCGAATCCATCGCCGTTGTAGCCATAGCCGAGACCTCGCTGCACATCACAGCCAACATAATCATCAACGTGTCCACCAATATCAAGATCGATCCATGTTCCGAAATAGGTTTCCTGCAATGTTTGAGAGCCCTGATTGATGAGTACATAATTGTAGAAGGTCATGTTGTTCACTTCATCATTGGTGCTGAATGCGAACGCCTGTGCGCGTATCTCCATACCAATTGGTTGTCCTCCCGACTCAGAATGAATATTGCCCTTATCGTTAAAAACCCAGTAGTAGGTTTGATCGCCAAAGAGAGGAACAATATCATCGCGTCTGCGGGTTTTGCAGTCTATGGAACGCGTAAGATCATACCATGGATAATCCCCATTTTCAGGTTCATAGAGATTATTCGAATCATAGTCGTAGTAAGGTGCGATATTATAATCTTGGCCGGCGCTTAGATTACCATGTGCGGGGTAATCATTGAAATACGATGGCATAGTGTAGCCATCGGGAAAGAGTTCCGATAAATTACAATTGGGGTCTTGTCTACAATCGTGGTATTGACGATGGAGCGCTGCATCGCTGCGAAGACTTATCACGAATTTGTCCCATTCAAGACATGTGCTCGAGTTCACTTCAGCTGCACCATCGGTTGAAAGTGGCCCGGGCCAATAGTCATTGCCACTGTAACGATACAAGAGGGCAGCTAATTTCAATTGTTGGTCGGGTGAAACACCCCCTAACCAAAGCGAGCCGGCAAACAACACTCCTACATCACCATTCTTTGGCGCGAAGTAATGCGAGCGGCCATTGGCTCGGTCTTGCCAGAGTGATCCGCCTGTTTCAATAAGCGCGTTGATATTATTCCATTCAAGGTCGCGCAACGCGGTAGCGGGTGCGCATGCAGCAGCGCGGCTTTCAATGGGTAATGACCTGGGAAGATGGTCCAGCTTGCCCGATTGAAGCAATAGCTCCTGTGCCATGGTAGTTTGAATGGACAGGATTAAAACAATGAACCACGATTTTTTCATCAGCGCGCAATTGGATGTTGCTACATTACGAAAAAAATCGTTGCTCAAACCGGGCAAATTGTGGGGCCCTCTGTGTAGACTAGAAAGCCCTCAACCGGCATAGTGTAGAGTTTAGACAATTCATTTTTATACGTCTTCACCTGCTCATGATGCTTTTTGTTTTCCAATCCGCTTTTGTAATCGATAACGATTACTTTATCCTGTGTTACCACAACTCGATCCGGACGCAATGTTTCCCCAGAAGAAGCTATGAGTTCACGCTCGCGGAATATTCGATTTTTGGAATCGAACCACGCTTCTGAGTGTGGTGTTTCCATGACTTTTTGAATGTCAAGTAGCAATTTGTTTTTGTGATCCGCCGAATGCAAACCTCCGGCAAGCACTCGATCAACTATTTGCTCTGCTTCGTCAGCGGTATTGAGCAACGCTAAACACTCATGAAGCAATTTGCCATAGGTTATCTCAGGTGTGTCGCGCTCTAGTTTTGATCTTAGTTTTAGTTTTGGGAATAGAACCTCTTTACCGTGGAGTTCTGCGATGTGAAGGGGAGAAACCTCTGACTTTTTCGTGCTATATTTTTCTGCTACACCGAACTCGACACTGCCTGTTTCAGCATATAGGGGAAAGCAATGGCATAGTGTTTCGTCAACCAGTTTATTGAATACCGATCCGCCCTTTTTTTGAATGAAATACATCCGTTCTGATGCCCTCGTGCATGCTACATACAGGTTGTTTATCTCGTCGAGCAGTCGTCGTTTTTTTTCGATGGTAATATTGGTCGTAAGATCGTCTTCATCATTCTCTTCAAGTGACTCATTTTGTTTGGCTGAACTAACAGGAATATAGGCGGTAGGCAATTGGGATACGTCGGAGGGAACATCTATCCACAGCGATGAGGACTTGGATGTATCCGCAAATCGAGGGATAATGACCGCCGGAAATTCCAGTCCTTTCGATTTGTGTATCGTCATTATTTGAATCGCATCGGGTTGGTGACCTGCTGCAGCGCTTTGTTTATGCTGGTTTTCCTTCCACCATTCTACAAATCGATGAAGATCATAATTCTTGGAAATGCAATTTTGTTTGATGAGTTCGAGCAGATATTCCGTGTTGCGATCGATGGGTAGTCTGAGAACGCGAATGAGAGAGGCGGCTTGATGGAAAACATTCTCGCCTGTCATTACCTGGGAGAGGTCGCCGAAGATGGGAGACAGAAATCCATTGAGATCCGGAATTTGATTGCTCGATTGGTTCAGCTGCTCTGCTATGAAAGTAGGCAGTGATACTTCGTTGTGTATAGATGCCAGCGATTGGACTGCATCAAATGCAGCGAATCTGTGCTGAGGAAAAAGACTAAACTCAAAATATCCCATTATCACGCGAACAGATACCGAATGAATGAGTAACGCATTATCGGCTGTGGTGTATTTGATATTGTTCTCAGACAGAATGGAGGTGCATTTAGCCCCGTCGGTATGTGAGCGAATGAGAATAGTGATATCACCAGCTGCGTATCCGTCTTCGCGACAGG
>JBILCQ010000128.1:0-6473 GCA_044353065.1 Flavobacteriales bacterium
CGCCATTGCCACGTAAATCCAGAATGAGCGATGAGCAACCTTGTTCCTCCAACTTCTCGGTGGCCTGCAAAAACTCATCGTACGTTTTTTCGGCGAATCGTTCAATGCGGATGTAACCAACCGAGTCATTCACCATAAACGATGCATTTACGCTCTCAATGGGAATGCTGCCGCGTTCAATGCTAAACTCCTTTTTACCAAGTTCTCCTGGACGAATCACGGTTACGTTTACTTGACTTCCTTGCTTGCCCTTCAAAAGTTTCTGCGCTTTGTCGCCATCGAGTTCCTTTCCGGAAATTTCTTGTCCATCGACCATCACAATGCGATCGCCCGATTGAATTCCTGCCTTTTCGCTGGGGCCGCCGGCAATCGTCTTCACGACCATCAACGAATCGCGGAGAATCAAAAACTCGATACCCACGCCACTGAATTCACCCTTCATGCGTTCCTTTTCGAGCGCCACTTCTTCAGATCCCATGTAGTAACTGTGCGGATCCAGATTTTTCAAAACACTTGCAATAGCATCTTCAATGAGTTGCTTTTTGTTGATGCTGTCTACATAATTGTCCTCAATAAAATCAATTAAGCTCACGAGCTTGTTGGCATTTTGCTCAACAGACGGCTTCACCTGAAGAAGATTCTTATCTCCCAAATTGGTTCCGATAAACATACCGGCAATGAGCGTCAGCGCGAACAACAATGGCTGCACCGGTGATGGCTTGCGGTCATTGCTGTGGCCATTAGATTCAATTTGTTCTGAAAGATTGTTGCTCATAGACGTGTCGCAAATCTAATTCGTTCTCACAGTTTGCGGGGAAGTTCTTTTGAACGTTTGTGAAAACATAGGGAACAATCAAATGCTGGGTATTTGCACTATCTCAAGTTCGGCACTGCGAAGGAAATCAAGACCTGTCGTGTCTTTGTATTCATTGATGTAAACCATGCGTCGTATACCGGCCTGCAGTATCAGTTTGCAGCATTCCTTGCAAGGCGAAAGTGTGATGTAAAGTGTTGAACCTTTTGCGTCGTTGGCCGACCGCGCGATTTTTAGAATTGCATTGGCTTCGGCGTGCAACACATACCAATGTGTATCGCCCTGATCATCTTCACATGGATTGGGAAACCCGCTGGGAGTGCCATTGTAGCCATCACTGATAATCATGTTGTCGCGAACCAACAGTGCGCCCACCTTTTTGCGCGTGCAATGAGAAAGCTCTGCCCATTCCGAAGCCATTTTAAGATAAGCTCTGTCATATCGCTCTTGTTTGCTGTAGTTCGATTGCACGCGGTGATAAGATTTGAACCGCAAAAGAAATGTATAATCTTCATTGCACCTACCTTTGAAGCATGAAGATTTATACTCGAAAGGGCGACGATGGCACAACTTCCCTTCTGGGGGGCGTTCGCGTTGCAAAGCATCATGCACGCATTGAAGCTTATGGCAACGTTGATGAGCTGAATTCCTACATCGGACTTCTGCGCGACTTGATGCCCGAAAGCAAACACTTTCTCATGTTGCTTGAAATTCAGGATCGACTCTTTACGATTGGGAGTCACTTAGCACTTGATCCATCACACTCCGGTAAAATGCAGCTTCCCATGCTTCATCAGGAAGATGTACAGGCACTCGAATCAGCGATGGATGCAATGGACGAGCATCTGCCGCCGATGAAAAATTTTGTTCTGCCGGGAGGACACACCATTGTTTCCCACTGTCACATCGTTCGTTGCGTTTGTCGAAGAGCAGAAAGAAGTATCGTTTTCCTCAACGAACAAGAGGCGGTCGAAACTCTCATTATGGAGTATATGAATAGATTGAGCGATTACTTTTTCACACTGGCCCGAACGATTACGTTAGAAAAATCAGCGGTTGAATCGCCGTGGATACCTAGAAAATAAGGGCTTTTGGTAGGGGTTCAATAAAATTCAAAATCTGTTGCAGGTTCCGTCGAAACGATTATTTTCGCGCAACATTAACCCTATCGAATTTTATAACCCGCTAATACTATGTACTGGACACTTGAACTGGCCTCTTATCTGGAAGATGCTCCATGGCCTGCCACTAAAGACGAGTTGATTGACTTTGCTATGCGAACAGGCGCGCCGCTCGAAGTTGTAGAGAATTTGCAGCAAATAGAAGATGACGAAGAGGTATTTGATACCATAGAAGACATTTGGCCGGACTATCCAACGAAGGAAGATTTCTTCTTCAACGAAGACGAGTATTAAATAGAGTCAGCCCCTGGCTTAATTCGCACCCAATTGGTGATGTAAGCTTCTCATAAATCCTCTAATAATCAAGACACACAACATAACATGTGTGTCTTGAACCAAATACAAACCAGCTCATGAATAAATTTCTACCATTCGTATTACTTCTTCTGTCAACATTGGGCCTTCAAGCTCAGATAAGATTCACGTCTGTGAATCCCACCGCTAATGAAATCATCATCAAAAATTTTGGGTCCACAGAGGTCGATATTCAACAATATCGCCTGTGTGCTCTTTTTGAGTATGCCAATCTTTCAAATCCTGCGGTCACTCTAGTTAGTGGAAGTTTTTTACTAGCCCCCGGAGAAACAGTCACCATCACATGGGCTGCCTCCAATGGATTCAACACCGAGGCAAGTGACCTTGGTCTTTATATGCCTATGGGGTCTTTTGCCTTGGCTGCCAACATGGTCGACTTCATGCAATACGGAAACTCAGGACAAGGCCGCGAAGGCGTTGCCGTTACAGCCGGGTTATGGACAGCAGGTGACTTTCTTACAGGGACCGGCCCTTGGGAGTATACAAGCGCTGACGGAACAGGAGACGGTGTTGATTTTTGGGTACAACTCGTAATTCCGGGATGCACGGCAATAGAGGCGTGCAACTATAATTCGCAGGCCACTGCTGATGATGCAAGTTGCACGTTCCCCGGCGAGCCATGCGATGATGCAAACGCTACTACAATCGACGACATTTTAAGTGCCGATTGTGTTTGTGCGGGTGTAACTGGTGGTTGCACAGAAATTACGGCTTGTAACTACAGTGCTACTGCTGCTTTTGATGATGGCAGCTGCTACTTTTCTGGCGACAACTGCGACGATGGAGACGTGTTTACCAACAACGATGTATACGGTGCCGATTGCATTTGCGCAGGCGAAGCAGTTGTCAGCGTAGAAGGTTGCACGGCAATGGAAGCTTGCAACTACAATCCGGATGCAACGATCGACAACGGAAATTGCATATTCCCCGGCGAGCCATGCGACGACGGGAACGCTGCTACCATTGATGATGTATTGGGAGCAGATTGCGTTTGTGCAGGTATCACAGGTGGCTGCACAGAAATGATGGCTTGTAACTACGATGCTGCTGCTGCTTTCGATGATGGAAGCTGTTTATTCCCCGGTGACAACTGTGACGATGAAAACGTATTCACCACCAACGATGTATACGGTGCCGATTGCGTTTGCGCAGGTGAAGAAGTTACAGGCATAGAGGGTTGCACGGCAATGGAAGCTTGCAACTACAATCCGGATGCAACGATCGACAACGGAAATTGCACATTCCCCGGTGAGCCGTGCGATGATGCAAATGCGGCTACCATTGATGATGTATTGGGAGCAGATTGCGTTTGTGCGGGCATCACAGGTGGTTGCACAGAAATGATGGCCTGTAACTACAATGCCGCTGCCGCTTTCGACGATGGAAGTTGTTTATTCCCTGGTGACAACTGTAACGATGGAAACGATTTAACCAACAATGATATTTATAGTGCTGATTGCACTTGTGCAGGAACATTGATTTTAGAAGGCTGCACAGATACACTGGCCTGCAACTATGATGCGCTGGCTGTGCTTGATAACGGATTATGTGTATTCCCTGGTTCTGCTTGTGATGACAACAATGCGAATACGGTAAATGATTCATTGGCCTTAGATTGTACTTGCATAGGTGATTTGCTGGGATGTAATGACGTGGCCGCCTGCAATTACAATGCATTAGCCGGTGCCAACGACGGAAGTTGCATCTATCCTGGCACAGCTTGCGATGATGGCGACGTAGCAACAATCAATGACGCGCTAGGTGCAGATTGCATCTGTCGTGGTGAGTACCTTTCAATTCTCGAAATCGTTGTGGCCAGCCCTGATCATAACACGCTTGAAGCTGCTGTAGTTGCTGCGGGTTTGCAATCTGCTTTCGCTGGGGCTGGACAATACACTTTGTTTGCGCCAACCGATGCTGCTTTCGCTGCTCTTCCCACAGGAACACTCGACAATTTACTGGCAGACCCAACAGGCCTATTGTCTGACGTACTTCTCTATCATGCTGTTAATGGTGTGACTTTCTCAAATCAGCTGTCAAACGGAATGGTTATCACCAGCATACAAGGGCAAGATTTGATGGTCACTATCAACGCTGAAGGTGTATTCATTAATAATGCAAAAGTCATCGTTGCAGATATCCCTGCAGCTAACGGCGTGATTCACGTGATCGACGCAGTGCTTGTTCCGGTATTAAATCCGAACCCGGCTACCGTAGTCGACATTATCGTGAACAGTGCTGATCATACCATCCTCGAATCTGCTGTAATAGCTGCAGGTCTTGTCGATGAACTTTCAGGTCCGGGTCCTTTCACTGTGTTTGCACCAACAGACGCCGCATTCAATGCGCTCCCTGCAGGTCTTCTGAACAACCTGTTAGCCGATCCAACCGGCGCTCTTGCTCAGGTGCTTCTTTACCATGTAGCTGCCGGTCAGACTTACTACAATAGCTTATTCAATAGCCAGAACATCACAACTTTATTGAATGAAGAAGTTACCGTAACGATTACAGGCGGAAGTGTTTTCATCAACAACTCGCGAATAATTCTTGCGAACTTGGTTGCTGCAAACGGTATCGTTCACGTCATCGATGCAGTTCTAACTCCGGTTATTTCAGTAGAAGAAACGCTGCTGAGCAACTCTACCATTTATCCGAACCCTGCAGTGAACGAGTTGTATGTGAGCACGCCATCTATCAATGGTGGAGGCAGCTACAGCATCTACAGCATGACAGGATCGCTTATCGAACAAGGCAATTTGTATTCAACAACTACCAGAGTAAATATTGATGACTTGTCACAAGGAATGTATCAATTGAAACTTGTGTATGGAAACGACTGCGTGACGCGAAGCTTCATTAAGCAATAACGAAAATTCAATCATGAAAAAGCCTCGATTTAATCGAGGCTTTTTTTATTGCTAGATCTTAATCAATTAATGCTTGAAGTGGCGGACACCGGTCATATACATCGCCAAACCATTCGCATTGCAATAGTCGATAGAAAGCTGGTCTTTAATGGAACCGCCTGGCTGAACAACTGCTGTAATTCCGGCGTCCTTAGCAATCTCCACACAATCAGGGAAGGGGAAGAATGCATCGCTGGCCATCACCGCATCCTGCAAGTCCATGTTGAATGACTGTGCTTTTTCAATTGCCTGACGCAATGCGTCCACACGCGATGTTTGGCCCGTTCCACTTGCGCAAAGCTGACCATTCTTGGCTAAAACGATTGTGTTGCTCTTCGTATGCTTTACAATCTTATTGGCAAACACTAGGTCACGCAATTGCGATTCATTTGCAACAGCAACTGTAGCGAGCTTGAAATCACCAATCGATTCCGTGTTGGAATCTTTGTCTTGAAACAAGTATCCGTTCAACGCAGTGCGCACCTGCTGCTTTGGCATACTCGCATGCTTTCGCTTCAGCAATATGCGATTTGCTTTTTGCTTCAATAGCTCGACGGCCTCTGCTTCAAAAGCAGGAGCGATAATGACTTCGCAGAACAACGAGTGGATAAGCTCAGCCGTTGCCAAGTCGATCGGGCCATTCGCAATGAGAACGCCGCCAAACGCTGATACAGGATCACAACCCAACGCCGTTTCATACGCTTCCTTCATGGTTGTACGCGTTGCAATACCACACGCGTTGTTGTGTTTCAGAATGGCAAACGTGGGAGAATCGTTGGTGAATTCATCAATCAAATTCACAGCAGCGTCTACATCGAGCAAATTGTTGTACGAAAGCTCCTTTCCATTGAGCTTTTCAAATAGCGCATCCATGTCGCCGTAGAAAACACCACGCTGATGAGGGTTTTCGCCATAGCGAAGCACTTGAAAATTGTTCTCGCTAATCTTCAACGAACCTGGTTCTTCACCCAGGAAATACGAATAAATTTTCCCATCATAATGGGAAGAAACATTGAATGCCTCACGCGCGAGTTCACGTCGCTGCTCGAGTGTGCTTTCCCCGTCTTGTTGTGAAAGCATGGTCAGCAAGTGACCATAGTAGCGCTGTGCAGGCACAATCACCACATCGTCATAATTCTTGGCAGCCCCGCGAATGAGAGAGATTCCGCCGATATCAATCTTTTCGATAACGTCCTCATGAGATGCACCACTTGCCACCGTTTTTTCGAACGGATACAAATCGACAATGACACAATC
>JBILCQ010000129.1:0-6462 GCA_044353065.1 Flavobacteriales bacterium
AGCATGGGCTTATTACAACGGTGATGTAACGCGCGAGTGTCCCTACGGAAAATTGTATAATTTCTATGCTTGCACCGATTCACGTCAACTTTGCCCCACAGGTTGGCATGTGCCGACAGATGCCGAATGGAGCACGCTGATTAATATCTATGATCCCGGCGCTATGGGCGGAATCAATTGGGTCAATTTCGCCGGTGGGCCTTTGAAGAGCACAGGGACCTCGCAAGCCGGAACCGGCTATTGGAACGCACCGAATACAGGAGCTACGAACGCAAGCGGATTTTCAGCATTGCCTGGTGGATTCATAACCGCCATCGGTGTATCAAGCAACACGGTTACCAATGGGTATTACTGGACGTCCACTCAAGTGGATGCTAACATTGGTTATGGTCGTACTTTATACAGCGACCCCGGAGCCATCATTCAAACTGCCAACTTCAACAAGCGCTCGGGCATGTCTGTCCGTTGCATCAGAGACTAGATAATTCAGCACTAACCGTCAGCTCATCCCTTATCCCTTATCCCTTCATCATGCGCCACCTCTTTACCCTCTTCACTCTGACCCTCGCCCTCAGCTCACTCCTGAACGCGCAGGCTCCGCAGCGCCTATCGTATCAGGCCGTTGCTCGCGACGCCTCAGGACAACCGCTTGCTAACACAACAGCAACGTTGCGATTTAAAATTCACAATCTAACGCTAAACGGCGAAGTCATCTGGACGGAAGTGCAGACGGTCAACACGAATGCCAACGGCCTTTTCAATACGCAGTTGGGAAACACCACCTCACTGGAATCAGTGGCTTGGGGCGAAGGCGCCAAGTTCCTGCAAGTCGAATTATTGTTGAGCGGTAATTATATTGATCTGGGAACACAGCAGTTTTTAAGCGTTCCGTATGCGTTGTTCGCTAACCATGTTAATCTCAATGTGAGCCCTGAAGGTGACACGTTGATTATTGGCAATGGTTCCCCTCTCGTAATCCCCGGTTTGAGCGCGGCCAATCCGATTCCGCCCGATGGTTTGCCGCATACATGCGGACTCGAGAGCGTGCACAATGAGGAGGTGACGTATGGAAGCGTGACCGACTATGACGGTAATGTTTACAAGACCATTACGGTGAACGGCAGGGAGTGGATGGCGGAGAATCTCAACGTAGGGCATTTCCAAAACGGAGATCAAATTTTTATTGTCGAGGATGATAACGGGTGGGCGAGCTCCATTTTACAACCGTTTAGTTGTTATTATCAAAATATCGTTGAAAACGCGTGTCCTTATGGTCGCATTTATAATTTTTACGCTGTTACGGACCCACGCGAATTATGCCCGGTGGGTTGGCATGTGCCCGACAATGGCGAGTGGGAGTTGCTTGACAGTGCATTGGGTGGGAATTCGGTTGCCGGTGGTAAATTGAAAACAGAGGGCACAGTGGAGGATGGTAGCGGACTGTGGTATGCCCCCAACACGAATGCAACTAATATGAGCGGCTTCTCTGCTGTGCCCGGCGGATATCGCTCACAATTCGGGACGTTTGCTCAAAAGAACGTAGAGGCGTATTATTGGTCGGGACAATCGGCCGGTAGCAATGACGGTTGGTATAGTCGGCTGCGTTATGATAGCAACAGTCGCAACGGTAACATTTTCGACGGGCGCTTTGGTGCTGCTGTGCGGTGTATACGAGACCTTTGATAATTACTAAGTACAAAGGACGAAGTACGGTAAGGGCTTTGTGTTGCTCTAATGGTATTCATTCAAAAACATGAGTACCGGTAAAAGTTCACTTGCCATTTACCATTCGTCATTGGTCATTAAAAACGGCACCCCTGCAACCGAAAGAAAACAACGTCCCAATCGTACTTAGTGCTTTTAATTGATTCACACTTCACGCCCTCGACTTCGCTCGGGCACCGTTAATTTTGCTAAGAGAATGGCCTCGGCTGGGGCTCTTTGGCCGACGACATCCTTCTAGTAAGATTTCGCCCCGCTGGGGCTGCTGAAAGGCGATGGTCCCTTGGATTAGCGAAGGATGTTCCTAACTAACCGCCGCTCCGCAACCGTACTTTTTACTTTGTAATTTGTACTTCACTTCGCCCCTCGCCCCTCGCCCCTCTCACATGAACTCTTAACCTGCATCAATGTTTAACACCTCGAGCAAATCCAATTTTGCCTCATCAAAATCAATATTAAATCATTTATGAAAAAACTCATTCTCGCGGCCGTTGTATTGGCCACTTTCTCTTTCACTGCTATCGAAGTAACCAACTGGGGTATCGATGCTTCACACTCACGACTCGGCTTCACACTCAACCACCAGGGTATTGCTGAATTGCAGGGCGAATTCAAAGCGGTCGATGTTCAGGTATCAGCTTCAGCAGCCGATTTTTCGGACGCCAAGATTGAACTGACAGCGCAAGCCAACAGTATCTATACGGGTTCAGAAGGACGTGATGGCCACTTGCAAACGGCAGACTTCCTCGATGCGGCAAAATTCCCAACCATTACGTTCAAGAGCACTTCTATGAAGAAAGTAGGAGAGAAGGACTACATCGTGAAGGGTGATTTCACCATGCACGGAGTTACAAAGCCAATCGAATTGAAAGCGCGTCACAATGCAACCATTCAAACCAAGCAAGGTGTTGATGTAGCAGGATTCAAAGTAACGGGCACCATCAAGCGCACCGACTTTGGCGTGGGCATGAATTTCCCTTCTGCTGTAGCTTCCGACGAGATGCAGGTAAATGCGGATATCGAGATTTCGAGAAAGTAAAATGCACTGAGCGAATCGGGATGATTGCATCCTGGCTCACGAAGAAATAGTATATAGAAACAAGAAGGGGGTTATGCCCCCTTCTTTGTTTTGGGGCATGTTGTTCTCAACGAATTAGTATCCTTGACTTGGCTCTTATTCCCATTCGGAATACGAGCAACGGAAGCGGTTTGTGGGGTTGATTTAGCTTGCGGGCTCATTCATCACCATGATTATAATCTACTATCATGTCGCGCTGTTTGTATCACAAGGCAAAAGGCCTTTCGACGAAAGCATATCTGTGGAGGCCGGTCATTTCACCCGAACCGTGATGGCCTACAAGGGCATTGAATGTGTGGATGTGTGCATTCAGTCTGATCATGTCCATTTGTTGTTGAAAGTGCCTCCGAAGGCCGATGTGTTTTCGGCAATCGATACGCTTCGATTTTGGTTGCTGGATTTCGTTGCACGGAAATCGAATCAACCCCGGTTTCAATGGAATCAGCGCCTTTGGCTGGTTTCGAAATCGCCTTCCGACCTTGTCGCTGTGCAACGGTATTTTCGGCGGCAGAGTGAGTATCATGCCTCACATGGCATTGAGGCTGAATGGATGGATATGATGGATATGGAGGAGATTTGTGAGTAATGACGAGTTACAAGTGACGAGTGAAGAGTGAATAGTGCGGTGGGCGCCTAGGCATACATTACTTTTGCGGCTGGTTATGGCCATCGAAATTCAAAATAAAAAAGCGCTTTTTCGCTACTTTCTTCTCGAAGAGTACACCGCAGGTATTGTGCTTTCGGGTTCAGAAATAAAGAGCATTCGCGCCGCCAAAGCCAACATTGGTGATGCCTATTGCAAGATGCGCAACGGGGAGCTTTTCGTTATCAATATGTACATTGGTCCATATTCGAATGCTGGCTATAGCCAGCATAAGGAGCGCAACGAACGCAAACTACTGCTCAATCGAATTGAGCTTCGAAAGATTGATCGCAAGCTGAAAGACGCCGGAATCACCATCGTTCCCACATTACTATTTATTAGTGAAAAGGGATACGCCAAGTTGCGTATCGCGTTGGCCAAGGGAAAGAATGTGGGGGACAAGCGTGCCGATACCAAAGAGAAGGACCTACGCAGAGAGCGGGAAAGAGGGGAGTGAATAGTTACAAATGACAAATGACAAATGACGAGTGACAAATGACGAGTGACGAGTGACCAATTTGTCATTCGTCACTTGTCATTCGTCATTACTTTTAAAGCGTGCATTCCAATCGTCGACATTGGCGTTATTTCTTTCCGTTTCAGTTGCTGTTGCTGCACCTGAAGAAGAACCATTTTTTGCTCGCCATGTGGGTGCTGCTCTTCGGAGTAATTACGGGCAACGTAGGTAATCGCATTGGCATTCCGCAACAGTTTCTCGTGCCGGAATATTTAGGAAATACCGGCATCCTTTCTTTTGCCATGCTCGGATTTTCGGTGGGTGGTTTCATTAGTGGATATAACCTGTACACGTATATGATGCATGGCTATCGGTTTCCGATAATTGCCACGCTCAGTCGGCCGTTTCATAAATTCTGCATCAATAATTTCCTCTTACCTGCATTATTCGTCATTACTTATCTCTATTGCAGTGCGCGCTTTCAGTTGTTGAGGGAATGCATTGCTCCATTGGATATCCTGCTCAATCTGATTTCGTTTATGCTCGCGCTCATGGCGTTTCAATTTCTTTCATTCATTTATTTTCTTCATACCAACAAGGAAGCAGAAGCGTTTGGCAAGCATGAGCAAGCTGATTTGGTGCAACACGAAGACACGCCCGTGGAGTCGCCCATACACAGGCCGATGCGTTGGCTGAGCAAACGTTTGATTGGTCATAAGTGGAGAGTAGATACCTATATGACTTCTTTCCGCCGAATTGCCTGGGCTCGCGATGGCCGTCATTACAAACGCGAAATCTTACAGCAGGTATTCGAACAAAATCACCTGAATGCCTCGCGCTTCGAATTGCTCATCTTATTATCCTTTCTTTTTCTTGGGGCTGTGGCCTCCATTGAGTGGTTTATATTGCCCGCAGCCGCTAGCATCTTGCTGTTTTTGACTATGCTCATCATGACCATCAGCGCCCTACACTCTTGGCTGCGCGGATGGACGTTTTCGCTGGTAGTGGTGTTTATCGCGTTTCTCAATTTCGCTCATCACCAATTGAGCTGGTTTCGGAATCCTACCAAGGCCTATGGCTTGAATTACAGCAAGGATCCGGTTCGCTACGAGCCACAGGAAATCCATTACGACTCAATGACCCTGGAGAGTGATCGGGCCAATATGGAATCCATCCTGATGCGACGATTGGCTATTACCGATAGTTTCACCAAACCGAAGCTGGTTATCTTGAATCACAGTGGTGGTGGTTCACGCTCGGCATACTGGACCATGAGGGCAATCCCTTTTGCCGACAGCGTTTGCAATGGTCGGCTTTTGCAACAAACCGTTCTCATGACCGGAGCTTCCGGGGGCATGGTTGGCGCCGCGTACTTGCGTGAACTACTGCTGCAAGCAAAAACAGGAAGAGTCAATCTCAACGATCCTCGCTATGCCGAGAATATGGGGAAGGATCTGCTCAATCCCGTGATTCTGGCAGCCACTACCGGCGACTGGTTTATTCGGTATAGACGACTGAGCGATGGGCCATACAACTATTCGAAGGATCGGGCAACAGCGCTGGAGGAGCAACTGCAGCGAAATACGGCCGGAGCATTCGATAAACGGTTGGGCGATTATGTTGCGCCGGAGCAATCGGGTGAAATTCCGCTATTGATACTATCGCCAACCATTGCCAACGACGGACGTCGCCTCATCGTCGGTTCGCAACCCTATAGTTTTCTGTGTGCCGATGGTTATGAGCAGGCAGGCAACGGACTTATGGATGAGAACGTCGAGTTTGCTCGTCTTTTTCAAGGGCATGATGCCATGAACCTGCGCTATTCAAGTGCGCTGCGGATGAATGCTACTTTTCCTTACATAACGCCAATTGCGGTATTACCCAGCGAACCCGCCATGGAAGTGATGGACGCCGGTATTCGCGACAATTTTGGATGGAAGACAACCTATCGATTCTTATTCGCGATGAGAGATTGGATTGAAGCTCATACGAGCGGCGTCGTAATAGTTCAGGTGCGTGATCTACCGCGTGACAAGGATTTAGAAGAACGTTCAACCACTTTGCTGAATAAATTCTCTGCCCCGCTGGGAGGCATTTATGGAAATCTCACACGCACACAAGACTACCTGGGTGACGATGCCTTGCGGCTGTTGAAGTCGGCGTTGGATGTGCCCATTGAAACCATTCAGTTTCAGCTGGAACAATCCCGGGAGTCGCAGGTTTCGTTGAGCTGGCACTTAACGCAATCAGAGAAAAACTACATTGTGCATGCCGTGAATGAGCCCTACTTCCAGACGGAGCTAAGGCGCCTACAGCAATTACTCAAATGAGTTTTATGAAAGAGAGTGAGGGGCTTCGAGGTTGAATTGAGGAACCTTGACTTCGAAGAGTTCTTCGCTTCCAAAACGCTGCATGGTGTAGTATCCGTGCATGGAACCTCGCGGTGAATTCAAATCGCACGCGCTGCTGTAACTGAAGAATTCGCCCGGCATAATGAGAGGAGTCTCGCCGACAACACCGGGGCCTTCCACTTCTTTATTCACTCCAACAGAGTCGAAAATG
>JBILCQ010000130.1:0-6457 GCA_044353065.1 Flavobacteriales bacterium
ATTGCACATGTATGAAGTTACGCCTTAAGACACTGATTATCTGCATTATAAGTTCAAGTTTAACATCGTTTTCTCAAGAACGTGAAACTATTCTTTTGACCAAAAAGTTGCAGTGGAACGAAAATGCCGGCTTGACAACTGACGATTCAGAGGAATTAATGTTCGAAGAATCAATGCCGGCCGAAGGTTTCGGAGGGTTACCATCAATTGTACACAGGCAGCCGTTAAAAAGTTTCGGTCGAATTATCTCAGTTACGATTCAAGCTATATCGACCGAACCAGTTCGAAAAGCGCTCGACACCAACAGCATTCATTTCCTCAAAAATGACTGGCAGTATAAAGCGAGCATTACGGATGCACGGGGTGAACCCTATATCGTTCTTCAGGTGCTACCCTTGAGGAAATCCTCGCAATCAATCGAAAAACTGGTTGAAGGAGAAATTGCAATTGAATGGGAAAGAAGCGCCAAACCCAATATTAAGTCCATCAATTTCGCATCGCAATCAGTCTTGAGTGACGGGAATTGGTACAAAATAGCAATAGCCCGTGATGGAGTTTACAAGATTGATAAAAACACCTTTAGTCAACTCGGTGTTAACATCAACACTCTAAGTCCTCAATCAATCAATGTCTATGGTAACGGCGGTCAACTCCTTCCAGCCGATAACTCGATTGCGCGCTACGATGATCTTCAAAAATGCGCGATACTCTTTCAGGGCGAAGAAGACAACATTTTTCAGGATAACGACTACATACTTTTTTACGGAAAGGGACCTGATACATGGAACAGAACTTATAATTCGAATGATAATATCTCGCACTGGACTCATGAGAAACATTACTACTCAGATTCCGCATACTATTTTATCCGAACCGATGATACAGAGCCACTAAGAATACAGACATCACCTACAATTGATGCCCCTTCTACCAACACAATTCGTAGTTTTCAGGACTACCAATACATCGAATCTGATTTGTATAACATAGCCCGATCGGGAAGAGAATATTACGGCGAGCAATTCGACGTCAACACTACTGGATCATTCACGTTCAACGTACCTAACATTAGGACAGATGTTCCAGCCTTGCTAGAAGCTACGGTCGTGGTGCGATCCATTGGTGGGGCAAGCAACTGGACTGTAACGGCCGGTGGCATTTCAGAACAAACTCCGGCAACAACTACCGGAAATGGCGTAATCTCGGCCTTTGCCAGTGCGCAATATGTCTCTATTCCTTTCACTCCTTCAGGAACAAACTCAACGATAAACCTTCAATTCAATAAATACAGCAATACGGCTGAAGTAATTGGTTGGCTTGATTATCTCAGGTTGAACGCCACACGAAACCTCGACATGACCGGGTCACAAATGAAATTCCGAGACACACTGAGTGTTGGACCCGACAATATTGGACTATTCCAACTGGGGAATGCGGCCTCTGTGAATCAAATTTGGGACGTTACAGACCTACTTAACCCTCGTCGGATGACAACAACAACATTCGGGGGCACCGTCGAATTCATAGCGTCGACCTCTGAACTACACGAATATATTGCTTTTGCCAACAGCGGCTATCTAGTTCCAAAGCCGATTGGTGCAGTGGCAAACCAGAATCTGCATGGTCTTTCAAATATTGATTACGTTATCGTAGCTGCTCCAACTCATCGCGCTTCGGCTGAAGCACTCGCCGGCATTCACACAAGCCTCGGAACAACAACGCTCGTTGTTTCTCAGCAAGAGATTTTCAATGAGTTTTCCTGCGGCAATCCCGATGTAACCGCCATTCGCATGCTCATGAAAATGCTCTACGACAGAGCAGAAGGAAATGAGGAACTCATGCCAAAGAACTTGCTTCTTTTTGGTGATGGAGCCTATAATCAAAACCGCGGACTTTCCTCTTTCAACGGCTCGAATGTGATGCTTTATGAAACCACGGAATCTCTGCGTCCTCTCTATTCAGCCGTTAGCGATGACTATTATGTCCTACTCAGTGATGACGATGATGAGAGCAGTCTAAAAATGCTCGATGCCGGAGTCGGTCGCATACCGGCTTCTGATTTTTCTGAAGGCTCAGCATACGTTGAAAAGGTGAGAGCTTATTTAGCGCAAAATTCTACGCCTAATGGCGGGGCAAGCTGTCTCGGTGAAGAAACGCAATCACCCTTCGGATCATGGCGCAATCTGGTTGTGTTTGTAGCCGATGACCAGGATGGAAATGGCGGTGCTAATGAGTCATTCCACTTAAACGATGCCGACGAATTAGCCGATACGATGAGCAGCCGTTATCCGGAATTTGATTTAGCTAAAGTTTATTTGGATGCATTCAAACAGGAATCTACGCCAGGCGGTGAAAGATATCCTGAGGCAGAAGAAGCAATTCGTAATCGCGTTCAAAATGGTTGTTTGCTTGTCACATATCTGGGCCATGGAGGAGAAAGAGGTTGGTCGCACGAACGAATTCTCGATTTAAATACGATAAGCGCCTGGAGCAACATCAACCGACTTCCTGTTTTCCTCACCGCAACGTGCGAATTAGCAAGATTCGATGATCCTGCAGTTAATACAGCAGGAGAATTGCTTGTCATGAATCCCGACGGAGGAGGTATTGCTATGCTCACCACTACTCGCGTCGTATTTGCCGGAGCAAACATGGCAATGAATCGAGCTTTTTATGAAGTAGCATTCGAAGATGACAACATTAGCAATCTCACGTTGGGTAAAATCAATATGCTCACAAAAAATGGTGTCAGCCCATCGAATAGTAGCAAACCTAACTTTAGTTTACTAGGAGATCCTGCATTAAAACTAGTTTATCCGAAATACAACGTAGTAACCACCGCCGTTAATGACTCCCTCATCAGCGAATCTATTCAGGATCTAAAAGCATTACAAGAAGTTAAGATGAGTGGTCATCTGGAGGATGAGTCCGGTAATAAGCTTACCGCCTTCAATGGCTTTATATATCCTGTTGTTTACGATAAACAATCGACCGTTTACACACTCAACAATGATTTCGACGGCACTCTGGGTTCTGTTCAAGAATTTAAGTCATACAACAAAATAATTTTTAAGGGCAAGGCAAGCGTTATCAACGGCGACTTTAGCTTTCAGTTTGTTGTGCCTTATGACATCAACTATGTTGTCGATAACGCTCGTGTAAGCTACTATTCCGTTGCAGGAAGCTTAGATGGACATGGCCATTGCGATCAGTTTCGTATTGGCGGATCACTAAGTGGGGCAGAGCTGAATCGCGTTGGACCAGAAATTAATTTATACTTGAACGATACTCTATTTATTTCAGGAGGGTTAAGCGATACTAGACCTATTCTCATTGGAAGGTTAAAAGATGAAAATGGTATTAATACCGTAGGTAATGGAATAGGCCACGACCTTACTGCTATCATCGACAACAATACGCAGGAGCCAATCATTCTAAATGAGTTTTACGAAACGGATTTGGACACCTACAAAAGCGGAGAAATTCGTTACCAACTACCTGAGTTATCGGAGGGAAATCACACGCTGAAAGTACAGGCTTGGGATGTTCACAACAACTCATCCAGTTCGTCTATCGACTTTGTGGTGGCTAAGGAAAGTGAGATTGCACTTGATCACGTGCTCAACTATCCGAACCCCTTCACTACTCGAACCGAGTTCATGTTCGAGCATAATCAGGTTTGCACCACGCTCGATGTTCTTATTCAGATATTTACGGTAAGCGGTAAATTAGTAAAAACCATCGAACATCAGGCGTTGCAAAACGGCTTTAGGTCGGAATCCATTCCATGGGATGGCACTGACGATTTTGGAGACCGAATTGGAAAAGGGGTTTATGTATACCGACTTGAGGTTCGAAACGAAGATGGCAAGAAAGCTGAGCACTTCGAGAAACTCGTAATCCTTAAATAACCTCGCCTTCATCCATCACTATATTTGCAAACAAGTTGATTCAGAATATCATGTATAAGTTTTCGGCAGCGGCTTTAATAATTGCCTTGACCTGCAACTCAGCACTTGCGCAAATCATCATCAGGAATGATGATGATCTTCGTGGGGTTGGGCAGTTAAATACCATTACTACAGCTGTCCCCTTCCTCCAGATTACACCCGACTCAAGATCCGGTGCTCTCGGCGATGCCGGCGTTGCGTTAAGTCCGGATGCTAATGCTACTTTTTGGAATGCCGCCAAGTTAGCTTTTGTGGAAGAGGATGTGGAGCTTTCACTATCATATACTCCATGGCTTCGCGCCCTTGTGAATGACATGAGTCTTGCTTACTTGAGTGGATATAAGAAGCTATCCAAAAATCAAGCTTTGGGTGGCTCACTCCGATATTTCACGCTCGGCAATATAACTTTCACGGACGAGGTGGGAACTCAAATCAGAGAATTTAAACCCAATGAGTTTTCACTTGATTTATCGTTTGGTCAGAAATTCAGCGAAAAGTTTAGTGGTGGTATCGCTGTTCGTTACATCTATTCCAACCTGACAGGGGGAACGAACGTTGCCGGTGCCGATACAAGGCCAGGAATGGGCGTGGCCGCTGACATAAGCATGTTTTACAGTAAAAACCGCTTAAACGTTGGCGGAAGGGATGCTCGTTTGAACATTGGTGCCAATATCAATAACGTTGGAAATAAAATGCGCTATACCAATAGCGATAAGCGAGATTTCATACCTACCAACTTAAAACTCGGCACTGCATTCACAATCAACTTGGATAAATACAATGAAATCACAGCCCTGGTAGATTTCAATAAATTGCTTGTGCCTACTCCTCCTCGCTACAATACTGCCGGAGACTCGATTTTAGCAGGTAAAGACCCGAACGTGGGCGTTGCAACCGGTATCGTACAATCGTTTACCGATGCCCCTGGAGATGTCAGCAATGAAGGAACTATTATCGAAGGAACAGTTTTAAACGAGGAATTACGTGAGATTAACATTGGAGGAGGATTTGAATATTGGTATGACCAACAGTTCGCCTTTAGAACAGGTTATTTTTATGAGCATTATACAAAGGGGAATCGTCAATTCATAACCTTGGGCGCCGGATTAAAATACCAAGTTTTGACTATTGATCTTTCATACCTTATCAGCACGACACAACAAAATCCTTTAGCTAACACCTTACGTTTCTCACTGCGCTTCGCACTTGGTTCTAGTAAAAATAGCGATGATGAAGAGGTTAGTGAATAATTCCCCATTTCAATGAATATTCGAGTAGGCTTCGGTTTCGATGTGCATCAATTACAAGAAGGCCGAGAGCTTTGGTTGGGGGGTATTAAAATAGAACATACTAAAGGAGCTCTAGGTCACAGCGACGCGGATGTCCTGCTTCATGCAATTTGTGACGCGTTGCTGGGAGCAGCCAATATGCGAGATATCGGCTATCACTTTCCCGATACGGATGGCACATTCAAAAATATCGACTCCAAAATTCTGCTGCGTCAAACCACTGAACTTATCTCCGAAGCCGGCTGGAAAATCGGTAATATCGATTGCACATTAGTCCTGGAGCGTCCGAAAATAATGCCCCACGTAGAACCTATGAAGCAGGCCATTGCCGATAGTGCGAAGATCAATACAGACTCAATTTCAATTAAGGCCACAACAAACGAAAAAATGGGATTCATTGGTCGTGAAGAAGGAGTTGTTGCCCACGCTGTAGCGCTCATATATAAATAAACCCCTTCTCCATGGAGTATAAGAGCTTCTCGTGCGTATTCGAACGCCATGACACGCGCGCTACACTTGACAATGAAATAAATCCACTTTTGGATGCATGCCTAGAAGCATTAGAAAATGCTTATGCGCCCTATTCAACATTCCAAGTTGGATCAGCTGTATTACTTGAGAACGGTCTTGTTATTAAGGGAAACAATCAAGAAAACGCTGCTTTTCCAAGTGGGTTGTGTGCCGAAAGAGTCGCATTCTTTTATGCTGGCGCAAATCATCCCAATTTGCGAATAGTGGCTGCAGCAGTTACGGCACGCTCAGTAAACTACACAAAGGGTGAACCTATAACTCCTTGCGGAAGCTGCCGGCAAAGCATGTTGGAATATGAAATCAAACAAAAATCGGATATTCCCATTTATATGCTCAGTCCATCAGGTGAGATTGTTGTTTCAAAATCAATCAAACAACTATTGCCTCTCTATTTCGAGCACAGCGGCAAGTTTTAAGAGTGATATAATTTCATTTATAAGGATTTTTTGATTTATAGTAAATGAAAAAGGGCCATCAGATTGATGGCCCTTTTTTATGAATTCTCTTTACGTCTTAGTTCGGGCAGATAGTACCATAAGCGGCGATGAATATCAGCAAGTCGCTAACACCAACAGTTCCATTGCCATCCAAATCGGCTGGACAATCACTTATTACACCGCTGAAGTCACAAGATCCATCGTCCACGATTGCAGCAGCATCATAGTTAGCCGCCTGCTCGTAGGTACA
>JBILCQ010000004.1:0-20932 GCA_044353065.1 Flavobacteriales bacterium
TTGGGTTAGCGACTCGAACGCCACTATTCACTTCACTCCTGAAAATTATGCGTCGACCGTTGTAAAAATCGGATTGATGCTGGCCGGTCTCTACATACTCATGTACGTCGTAAAGGGAGTGTTTCTTTTCTATCAGCGACAAGCGCTGATTGTCATGTCGCGCCATATTGAATATGACATCAAAAACAGTGTCTATTCCAAGTATCAGGAATTAGACTCCACTTTCTACAAGCGCAATCGAACAGGCGACCTCATGAATCGCATCAGTGAGGATGTGAACCGTGTTCGCATGTATGTCGGACCCGCCGTGATGTACACGCTCAACCTGGTTGTTTTGCTGGTGATGTGTATTGTTGTGATGCTTCGCATAGATGTTGAACTAACCCTCTACACGCTCTCACCACTGCCATTCATGATGATTCTTATTTTTTACGTAAGTAAAACCATCAATAAAAAAACAGAGCTTGTTCAGCAACAGCAATCCCGATTAAGCGCCATTGTTCAAGAGAGCATCTCGGGAATTCGGATTCTACGGTCGTTTGGTCGCGAAACAAGTTACTCATCCACCTTTACATCGGAAAGCGAGCACTACAAAAAGAAGCAACTCGAGCTGGTTCGAACCGATGCTCTATTCATGCCTGTAATCATTATTCTAGTCGGATTAAGTACAATCCTGACGGTATACATAGGTGCGCAAAAAGTAATGAGCGGAGAACTCTCACCTGGAGTAATCGTTCAATTCGTTTTCTATGTAAACATCTTAACCTGGCCATTTGCAGTGGTTGGTTGGGTAACAAGCCTGGTGCTAAAAGCCGAGGCGAGTCAGGCAAGGATTAATGAATTTCTAAACACCTCCCCTTCCATCGTTGATTCTGACAAAGCCCAAACCTGGCAGCCCGGCGACATTGAATTCGACCAAGTAAGTTACACCTACCCCGACAGCGGCATTGAAGCGCTGCACAATCTCACTTTCACCGTACCGCGAGGAAAAACAATAGGCATTATAGGAAGAACGGGCAGTGGAAAATCGACGCTTGCTCAGTTAATTCCGCGCATGATAGACCCTACACAAGGCTCCATTCGCATGGCAGGAGTAGATGTTCGCAACATCAACATATCCTCGTTAAGGGCTAACATAGGTTATGCTCCGCAAGAAGTATTTCTGTTTTCGGACACTATTGAAAATAATATCAGCTTTGGAAGAGACGCCACCATGGAAGAGATTTCTTCAGCAGCAAAGGCCGCCGCTGTAGCAGAGAGTATACAATCCTTTCCATCGGGATATGAAACACTTCTTGGCGAACGGGGTATCAACCTGAGTGGCGGACAAAAGCAGCGTATTTCCATTGCACGGGCAATCATCAATAACCCGCAAATTCTACTCTTCGATGACTGCCTGAGTGCGGTGGACACGCAAACAGAAGATGAAATTATCCGCAACCTTAGGCAGATCATGAAGGGAAAGACCAGCATTGTCATAGCACATCGAATCTCCACCGTGAAAGATGCAGACATGATTATTTATCTCGACCGCGGCAAGATAGCCGAACAGGGCACCCACGAAGAACTCCTGCTGCAGAACGGAGCGTATGCTTCGCTACACCGAAAACAACTGCTGGAAGCAACCTTGGAAGACGAAAATTCAGCCGGCCCGAACGATTGATTCACGTATTTGTTTCTCAACAATTACGACTACAAAATGAAAGAGCCAATCGTTATTCACTGGTTTCGTCGCGACCTGAGAATCGAAGACAATCATTCTCTATCAAAGGCAATTCAAAGCGGCAAGCCGGTAATGTGTATTTTCATTTTTGACAAGCTTATACTGGATAAGCTCGAAAACAAAGGCGACCGACGACTCCGATTTATACACAACACACTCGAAAAACTGAATCTCCAACTCAGAAGCAAAGGAAGTTCAGTTCAAACTTTTTACGGTGAACCGCTTTCCGTTTGGAAAGAAATTGTTGTCCAGTATTCGGTAACAGAAGTTTTCTGCAATCGTGACTATGAGCCCTATGCACGCGAGCGAGACCAGGCAATCTATGAGTACTTAAAAGGAAAGGGAATAGCCTTTCACGGTTTCAAAGACCACGTGATATTCGAGAAAAATGAAGTTGTAAAAGATGACGGTAAACCGTATACGGTTTTCACTCCTTACAGTAAGAAATGGAAGTCCAAAATCCATTCACAATCTTTTGACTCCTTTACTAGTATTCCTGATTCCAAGCAACTCCTTCAGTTCAACGCGGAGATTATTCCACTTCAAACGATGGGGTTTTATGACGACGGATTCCAAGACTACCCGTCCGGCGAAACATCCACTGAGATTATCCGAAACTACCATCTCACTCGCGACATACCCTCCACGAGAGGCACTTCACGATTGAGCTTGCACCTGCGATTTGGAATCGTCAGTATTCGATCGCTCGCGCGTTTGGGAATGAAAGAAAATGAGAAATGGTTAAATGAACTTATTTGGAGAGATTTCTATCAAATGATTCTCTTCCATTTCCCCGCAACTGTTTCAAGTGCATTCAAGCCCGCGTATGACAGAATACCATGGAGAAATGCTCCGGAAGAATTTGACGCATGGTGTCAGGGAAAAACGGGATATCCCATTGTTGATGCAGGTATGCGCGAGTTAAATGAAACAGGATTCATGCATAACCGAGTGCGCATGATAACAGCTAGTTTTCTAACAAAGCATCTCCTCATTGACTGGCGACTGGGTGAGCGCTATTTTGCCAAACAACTGCTCGATTTCGACTTGGCCAGTAATGTCGGCGGATGGCAATGGGCGGCTAGCTCCGGCTGTGATGCTGCTCCCTATTTCCGAGTATTCAATCCAGCACTACAAACCGAAAAATTCGACAAAGACTTTCGTTACATCCAACAATGGGTACACGAATACGGCACAACTAGTTACCCAAAACCCATTGTGGATCATGCCTTCGCAAGAGACCGAGTATTGAGAACATTCAAAGCGGTCTTGCAACAAGAATGAAAGTAGATTTGTATCATGGAAAACATGTTTGCAGGTCTAAGAGTACTCGACTTATCGACCGTTTTAGCCGGTCCTTCCGTTGGAACCTTTTTCGCTGAACTCGGCGCCACGGTTATAAAAGTAGAAAACCCACAAAGCGGTGATGTAACTCGAACATGGAAACTAAAGTCGGAAAAATCTGAAGCAAACGTTAGTGCCTACTTCGCATCGGTCAACTATAAAAAATCGTATGTCGCTCTTGACTTCTCAATAGAATCAGACCGTATACAGTTAGTTGATTTAATTCGCGATGCTGATGTTGTGCTGGTCAATTTCAAAGAAGGTGACGACATCAAGTTTCGACTTACAGCTGACGATGTCCGAGCAATTAAACCCGACATAATCTACGCATCGCTCAAGGGCTTTGCCTCTAATCCGCAGAGAATTGCATACGATGTTGTCTTGCAAGCAGAGTGTGGTTTTATGTTTATGAATGGAAATGACACAAGCGGTCCGTTGAAGATGCCGGTGGCGCTGATTGATGTTTTAGCTGCACATCAAATGAAAGAAGGCATTTTATGCGCCCTCATTCAGCGTTTGAAAAATGGATTAGGTTCGGTTGTGCGAGTTACACTAGAACAAGCAGCATTGTCGGCGCTGATGAATCAGGCAAGCAATTTCTTAATGGTCGGTCACATTCCACGACCGGAGGGCTCATTGCATCCCAACATTGCCCCATATGGTGAAACTTTTTCCTGTGCCGATGAGCGACAAATTGTATTAGCCATTGGAAGTAATTCGCAATTCGCGAAGCTTTGCCAATGCATTTCGATGGAGGAATTAGCTCATGATAGTCGTTTTTACACCAATCAAAACAGAGTTGTACACCGCAAAGAACTTTCAACTATTCTGCAATTAGCCATGGAAAAAGAAGTACGTAATTACTGGATGAAAAAGTTCATCGATGCAGGAGTTCCGGCGGGATCGATTCGCTCCATGGATGAGATTTTTTCAGGTGATTTCGAAAAGACAATGATTCGAGAAGAAATGATTGCGGGTGAGAATACGAAGCGAGTTACTTCGATTGCGTTCAGTTTGGAATCCTAATTTGATAGCTTTTTCCAGCGGCAACCTTTAAATAGTTTTCGCGCAACCATGGGTTGTACCATTTCAAGAGCTTGTAGGAAATTCCTTGCTCACCTGCGAACGATGCCAGATTTGTAATTGCTGTATCCACCGTTAGCGTTTTATACACCAATGGCTCGTACAATTCTGCGGGGCGCATTACAAATCCGTATTGGTCTGCATGATTGAATATTTCCTTCATGGCGAGAATTCGATAAACGTAACGAGCCGTTTCTTCATTGAGTAATAAATCCCAATAAGAGCTTTGATTCTGCCGTCCCAACTGCCGCTGCACACCTCCCATTCCCATATTATACGATGCTGCTGCCATAGCCCAAGATCCGCAACGATCGAAAGCATCTTTTAAATAATGACATGCGGCATTCGTGCTTTTTTCGACATCATAGCGCTCATCAACCTGCTCATTAATTTCTAATCCATATTCCTTTCCTGTGTCTTCCAGGAATTGCCAAAACCCTTTGGCGCCTGATGGTGAAGTAGCATTGGAAAGTGAGCTCTCAATCACAGCCAAATACTTAAAGTCATCGGGGATTTCATTTGCTTTCAAAATTGGCTCGATCACAGGAAACCATCGATAGGATCTTTTAATAGCCAACAGTGTGTTACTATGCCAATACGTATTCACGAGGAGTTCTCGATCTAAACTTTCGCGCACATCGGGCCTTTGGAGTGGCACATCCTCTCCGGCAAAGTCAATCTTCTCCGGAAGCGGCATGGCGAAAATCCGATACTCACCATTAATTAATTTTTTGTAGGCCTCATTCTCTGCTTGCGTTGGTTTCAATCGATTTGCGAATGCAACCAACACTATGACCGCGATAGATGCCGAGATGACTGCCACCGAGGATATCACTATGAGCCGTGCGTTCATTTACTCGATCAAAAAAACGGATTATCGAATTGTGATAAACTCAAAGCCAAAGCATCTCTTTCTGAAACCTGAGGAGTAGAAATACCCCAGTCTATGGCTAGTTCGGGAT
The DNA here is from genome assembly GCA_044353065.1 of Flavobacteriales bacterium. GTDB lineage: Bacteria > Bacteroidota > Bacteroidia > Flavobacteriales_D > Sanyastnellaceae > JAIBBG01. Next base: position 5,113 of record JBILCQ010000004.1, read on the forward strand.
CGTTCCATCGAACCCCTCTCTCCAATTCTTTACTGTAGTAATTGGAACATTTATACGAAAAAATGGTCTTGTCTTCCAACGATAAAAAACCATGAGCAAAACCCTCCGGTATAAAAAGACGAGTAGCATTCGTTGCCGAAAGCAGAATTTTAAAATGCCTTCCATAGGTTGGTTCTGTTTTTCTTAAATCAACAACTACATCTAATACACTTCCTTGAGCGACACGCACAAGCTTTGCTTGTCCCTTAGGAGGCAGTTGTAAATGAAGACCTCGCAAAACATGAGCCCCGGAGACGCTCTCATTATCCTGCACAAACGAAATATTGAGACCTGTTTCAACACGAAAATGTGCTTCATTAAACACTTCCTGAAAAGAACCTCTCTCATCAGAATGAATAGTGCCATGGATGACTATTAAATCACGAAATTCTGTACGCTCAATCTTCATGTTACTGTATTCGTTGCGGAAGCGTGAGAAGTAAAACAATACCCGAGAGAAGGAATACCCATGAACGAACCTCCGCTGAAACTTGCTGACCAATTCTCTTCCTGGTTTGGACGTAGATGATATCCCCGGCCTCAACCGACATATCTGCATAACGAATACCATCAATAGTAGATAAATCGATGTGATACGTAAGTCGCTCGCCACTTTCCGATTTTCTAAACAGCTTGATATTATCTGCCTCAGCATATTGTCCAATACCCCCCGACTTTGCAAGTGCTTCAATAACGCTGATACTTTCGGCCCCTAGTTGCAATACCTGGCCATCGCCGGCCGGGCTTGTGAAAACAATCGCCCTGCGATTCATAACCTTAAGTTGCACATATGGCCGATTGAATTGGGGAGAATACAAATCCTCAATAAACTCCTGTGCCTCGGCAATCGTGAGACCACTCAATTTCTGCATTCCAATCACCGGAAATTCAACGAAGCCCTGTGAGTTTACCAAATACTCAATATTGGCGGTTCTCACCGTAGATTGTGTTTCAGCAGAACTTGTGCTTACCTCAATCATCAATGCACCTTCATTGGTAAATAGCTCGAAAGAAATAACATCATTGGGCTGAATTCGGTAATCAATACTCGTAGAATCAATAACAGGAACGTCAAAAACAAATTCCTTCGGTGCTTGAAACATAAATTCCGAATTGATTCCGCATGAACTCAACAACACGGATAAGATGGATACAAATAGAAAGCTTTTACACCGAAGCATGTGATAATTGGTTTAACGACAAAAGTAACATGGAAAAAGGAATACCTCTTATCATCTTTGCAACATGAAAAAAACCGTTGTAGTGGGTGCTTCTTCCAATCCGGAGCGATATAGCTACAAAGCAATAGAGGCGTTAGTTTCGCATGGCGTCGAAACAGGTGCCCTAGGGCTGCGTGAGGGAACGGTTGCAGGCATTTCCATTCTGCGCAAACCTGAACCCGGTGATTCCGCCGATACGATTTCGCTTTACGTGGGTGCACAGCATCAAACAGAATGGCAAGATGCCATTCTTTCATTAACACCTCAGCGCGTTATTTTCAATCCGGGCACCGAAAATCCCTCATTCGAAAACCTACTTCGTTCAAAAGGAATCAACATTGAACATGCATGCACGTTGGTTTTATTGGCTACGAATCAATTCTGAAGATAAGCTGATGATTTCATTGCGACCCTTGACTGAGGATGACCTTGACCTCATTTATGAATGGGAAAACCTGCCCGAGCTTTGGAATGTTTCCGAACAAAAAGGTCCGTTTAGCAAGGAAGAAATTCATTCGTTCCTCGGTAAATGTTTAGATAACTCGAATCCTGAAATTGAGCGTATGCTAATTTGTATGGACTCTTTTCCAATCGGGGCAGTTGACTTTTTTGATTTCGACATATCAAAAAGTTGCTGCGGCATTGGCATTTTCATAACGAAAGCCGAGAATAGAAAAAAAGGATTTGGCACACTTGCATTGAAAAAAGCCATTCATGAGCTAAAACTCCGTGGTTGCACTTTGATTCGCTGTATTATCTATGCAGATAACATTTCCAGTATGCGCCTCTTTTCCAATGCAGGCTTCGTGGCAGGAGCAATGCTATTATTCAAAGGAAAACCTGCACAACAATTCATATTAACTCACCAAGCATGAATAAAAAACTGAAGCTTACAGCTGCTGTGCTACTAACCGCCCTGACATTATCAGCTGTAGGCTACTATTTTGTGTTCGTCCAACCAAATCTGTCAACGAACGAAGAAGATTGTAAATGTCAAGTTAAACAATCAATGGATGCCAGCGATGTTTGGAAGGTTTGCAATACAGCAATAGAAAATAAAACGACTTGGAAAATTGCAGCTAAACTAAAACGACTGAATATGATAAAGCCGGGCTTATATAGATTCAAAAAAGGAATATCGAACAACGACATTATTCGTGAATTCAGATCAGGAGGGTTAGCTACGGTTATGCTGAGGATCGATGATGTTTCATCGCTGGAAGAACTTTCTGCCAAGCTGGGCCAATCACTGATGCACGACAGTGCTCACTTCATGAGCTGCTTTTCAAATGACTCAATACTCTCTTCATTCGATAGCAAAGCGAGCCAAGCAGCTTCACTCATCCGGCCCAATACGTATGAATTTTACTGGAATATGGATGGTGTTTCATTTTTAAAAAAAATGAAAGAAGAATATGACAAATTGTGGAATGTATCACGTCAGGATGCCGCTGATGAATTAGGATTAAGTCAACACGAAGTCATTACACTTGCTTCCATTGTCAAAGCTGAGACATCGAATTTGGAGGAGGCGCCGCGCATTGCAGGGCTATATTTAAATAGACTGCGCATTGGTATGCCTTTGCAATCTGACCCAACTGCCTTATTCGGAAGAAGAAAATCGGCCGGTAGGGTTTACTTAACCGATATACAAAGTGACACACCGTACAATACCTACAAGTTCAAGGGGCTTCCTCCGGGGCCAATCAACTTCCCCGAAAACACCTACATCGATGCCGTGCTCAACGCGGAGCAACATCGCTATGTATATATGTGCGCCGAACCTGGCGCAACCGGCAGGCATCGTTTTTCGTTGGGTCTTTCCGAACATGAGGGCAACCGGGCAGCATATATTCGGTGGTTGAACAATCAACAAGGTCGCTGATATTGTTCATAACCAGCACATTTAGTTATATTTGTGCTGATATGACGGAGAGCAGTAAGATATCAACTCGTCTCAAAGCTATGCTTGTGTTGGTGGTGTTTATCACCACCTCTGCCGGTCTTGCACTTTTCTTCAGTCAACGAAATCAAAACAACTTCCTCACCAAAATCAGTCTTTCGTCGAGGCAAAAAGCGATAGCAGAAGAGCTTGGAAGAAAGATGTACAACATTCAGCGCAATGCGAAATCAAGCCTGGATATATCTGCTGAAGCGGACGACTTCCGACTTACTCTGAACAAATGGGAAAGTGCGCAAAAAGCTCTATTGACAGGAAGCGAACATTACGGAACAAGCGGCAACAATTCAAACGCGTCTCAGGCTATGTTGCAGCAATCATCCGGACAGTTTGTACAGGGAAGAGATTTTCTCAATGCTTTCATTACGCAACCGGCAGCTTATGAAGCTGCTCAACTCGACTCAGGAATGGTGGTGTTGGAAAATTATATAGCCAGCATCAATAACGTTACAGGTCAATTTCTGGCCGAGAGCGAATTGCAAAGCAAGTTTACCACCGTCGTTTTGCTTTTAATCGCAGGTGGCTCGATCTTCCTAATAATCTTTGGAATCTTGTCGATTCTGAAGCCCATGAGGTTAACACACGACGCCATTCATGCCGAAATAGAAACAGCAGAAGAAAAAGTAAAAGTAGCCCTAAGTGCAAAGGCCGAATTTCTCTCCAACATGAGCCATGAAGTGCGCACTCCACTGAATGGTGTGATTGGTATGAGTGAGATTTTGCTTCAAAGCAAATTGGATGAGGAGCAACGAGCATGCGCCCGAAATATTCACCATAGTGCATTTCACCTGTTGGATCTCTTGAACAATGTACTGGATGTTGCGAAACTGCAATCGGGTAAGATGGAAATCCGCAAGGAACGTTTTAACCTTTCTGACTGTATCGATCAAGTAATCGATATGCTGAAACCCGTGGCTCACGGAAAGAAAATAGAATTGATGAGCGACCTCAACTCCGGTGTGCCTTTAGAAATCGTTAGCGATGAACACCGGCTGAGGCAGATTTTAATGAACTTGGTCAATAATGCTATTAAGTTCACAGAAAAAGGAGAAGTCGTTATCAGAACCGAACTCGTCAACATAGAGAATGGTTTCGTGCAAATAGAGTTCAATGTCTCTGACACCGGCATAGGAATAGCCGCCGATCAGTTAGAAAAGATATTTGAATCTTTCTACCAAGTGGATTCATCATTTCAAAAAAAGTATGGAGGATCCGGATTAGGATTAGCCATTAGTCAAAGTCTAGCCGGTGAACTCGGAAGTAAAATAAAAGTGCAAAGTAATCCCGGACGAGGTTCTACTTTTTCGTTCAGTCTTGTAGCTGAAGTATCAGGCGAAGAGCATAAGGAGAAAGTAAATGCGCTTCGAGGTCTTCAGGCACTGATTGTAGATGACAATACAACCAATTTAAAAATTCTGGTCAAGCAGCTCACAGGCTGGGGAATTCAGGTTACGCCATTCAATAGCCCTCAACTCGTAACCGATGTAATGTCGAGTCTGAACAAATTTGACTTTGTTATCCTGGACATGCAGATGCCTGAAATGGATGGCCACTCGGTAGCAAAAACGATTCGAGCGCATTTCAGCATTCAAGAGTTGCCCATCATTGTGCTTTCCTCCATCGGAGAATATGCGATGACCGATAGCGACAACTTATATAATGCGTACTTAACGAAACCGGTTAAGCAATCGAAACTACTTGATACCATTATTGACGTCATGAAGATTAGCCCAATACAACGTGCTAAGCTGAACATGCAAAGTGGAAACACCGATGTTATCTCATCCAAAACTGCAATAAAAATTTTGCTTGCTCAAGACAATGAATTGTCGCGCGCAGTCAACGCAAAAACACTTGAGCTTCTTGGTCATAAGTTTATAACGGTCGCTTCAAGCCGTGAAGTCATTGAGAAGTCGCGTCGCGAAGATTATGACTTAATTCTAATGGACGTCAAGGACAATGAAATTGACGGCATTGAAACAACCAAGCAACTGAAGCGACTTGTGCGAGAAGATTCCATGCCCGTCATCATCGGATTGACCAACGATCAGAAAAGAGACAAAGCTCCTTGTATGCAAGCCGGAATGGATGACATTCTGGAGAAACCGATGAGCGCTGAAACGCTTCGTGAAAAAATCAATTATTGGATCATTCAGGAATAATGATTTGCGCGGCTTCACGAATTTGTTTTCCTATTTCACTTATTCGCATCTGCAATCGAAAAACAAACATGAAGGCGAACTATACAATCGTTTATCTTCTCGTTATTTCCTTTCTTTCTTTCTCTTCAAACGTAGCGTGTCAACACGATAGCACCCTTTATAAACGGCGTCAAACTATCGCATGGAGCAGTTGCCTAGCAACAGCAGGAATCAGTTACACCATGCTGAATGAATTATGGTACAAGAATTATCCAAGGACAAAATTGCATTCATTCAACGACAACAATGAATGGCTTCAGGTGGATAAAGCAGGTCACATGTTTACGTCCTATACATTATCAAAACAGTTATCAGATTTTCATTCATGGGCACAACCTTCCGGAAAGGACAGATGGCGCGGCCTTTCAACAAGTATGCTCTACATGACGTGCATAGAAATCTTGGATGGGCAAAGTGCTGAGTGGGGATTTTCTTGGGGCGACATGATTGCAAATTCAAGCGGAATTTTTGTGTACGCTGCACAAGATTTTTTTTGGAATGAGCAACGCATCGCGTTGAAATTTTCTTACGCACCTTCATCATTCGCAACATTGAATGAGTCAACACTTGGTCGTAATTTTCAACAACGCATTTTGAAAGACTACAACGCGCAAACATATTGGGCGTCATTCAACATACACAAATTTCTCGCTTCTGGCGCGGATTTCCCGAGGTGGTTGAATATCGCAATCGGATATGGCGCAACAAAAATGACGAGTGCAAATTTCGTTGTTGATGATGTTAATAATTTTCAACGCGAACGTGAATTCTACTTTTCATTTGATGCAGATTTGGAACGTGTTCGATGGAAGAAAAAATGGATGAAGCGAACAATGAAAATTTTAAGCTTCATAAAAATTCCGGGACCAACTTTTGAAATTCGTGATAATGGAAAAATGAAATTTCACGGATTGTTTTTTTAAGACCTGAACAGAAACCGAAGTGAGAAATTGAAATGGGAGTTTATCGAGTGACAGAGATAACACATGCCTCACCTACTAGTTGGGAAGATGCAACAGCGAGGGTAGTGGAAGAGGCAATGGCTCGTTTCAATAGTGTAAGTTCGGTGTATGTTCAAGACCAGACCGCAAAAGTGCTAAATGGAAGAGTAAATGAATTTTGCGTTACGGCCAAGGTCACTTATGAAATTGTAAATCACAAATCAACCGTTACAAATATGAAAACAAAGTCAAAATCACACGCTGCCCCAAAGGCCGTGAAGAAGGCTGCTGCCAAGAAGGCTGCTCCTAAGAAGAAAGCTGCTGCTAAGAAAGCTGCTCCTAAGAAGAAGGCTGCTGCTCCTAAGAAGGCTGCTGCTAAGAAAGCTGCTCCTAAGAAGGCTGCTGCTCCTAAGAAAGCTGCTGCTAAGAAAGCTGCTGCTCCTAAGAAGGCTGCTGCTAAGAAAGCTGCTCCTAAGAAGGCTGCTGCTCCTAAGAAAGCTGCTGCTAAGAAGTAATATTCTTCGTAACGAAAATGAAAACCCCGCTTTGCGGGGTTTTTTGTTTAGTATTATTTACGACTAAGTTTTAAATAAACCGGCAGGTGATCGGAATAACCTCCCTTGTATGAGTCGCCGGCATATGATCGATTAGGGCGCGCAACACCTTCCTTATCACGAAACAAGATTTTTTCATCGCGTAACACTCCGGCAGATTGTCCCGTCACATGCCAACCCTCGTTCTTGAGCAATGCGCTCGAGGTAATCATCTGATCGAGTGCTCCCCATTCACCCTTGTAGAAATATGAACCGTTTCCCGATGTATGAATGGCATACATCTGATTGAACAATTTCGAATCGGTTGACGGACTTGCGCCCAGCACTTCCGATAAACTCTTGTCGGTCGGATGATCGTTGAAGTCACCCATGATAACAATCTGCGCATCTCCGTCCATTTGCATCAATGAATCTACCTTACTCTTCAATAAGTGAGCTACAGCCAATCGATTCGGTTCACTCTCTGCCTGCCCACCGCTGCGACTCGGCCAGTGATTGACAAAAAAATGAATCCACTCACCATCCAACTTTCCTTTCGCATATAAAAGATCGCGTGTGTTCGGATCTTTCGGATCGGGCAAAGTAATAGTGTAATACTGAAATGAAACTTCCTTCAATACAGACGCATCATACAATGCCGCTGCATCGATGCCTCGCTCATCCGGACTATTGGCATGGATAATTGCGTAGTGGCCATGTCTTGCTGAATTATGAAGAGCAGGGACACTGACCAAGTCTTCAAGTACCGCTTTGTTTTCAATTTCACACAAACCAATAAAAACAGGTAGCTCGCCCGGCAACATAGTAAGCACCTCTGAAATCCGACCAAGCTTTTCATGGTAGCGCGCCGCGTTCCATTGCAACTTTCCGGCAGGTGTAAAATCTTCGTCGATGGTTAGCGCATCATCAATCGTGTCAAACAAATTTTCTACGTTATAGAAGGCAACAATTGCTTCTTCGTTTTCATTTTTCCCGTTACGCTGGGCAGTTGCACATGATGCTATACTAAAGAAGAATACAATCAATGCAAGTATAAACGGCTGAGTCTTCATCACTAAATTTTCGGCAAAGATGCCCTAATAAAACGATTTTAAAAAAATGTAACCATCACACGTCGACTAACGTATCATCAGCAAACTGACCTGACATGAACAAAAGTAAACTCTACACTCTGCTACTAAGCATGTGTGCCTTCGGCCACGGAGTAATGGCACAGAGCCAGCCGCAACCCAAAACGGTGCCTCTCAATGCCATGATGCAAACTGCGGCTGAAACAGGTGCCACCTATCAATTGCGGCTAACGCCAATTGACGAAACAAAATACAAGGGCGTCGTCTATGACGGAATGGAAAACCTGAAAGTAGAAGGCCAGTATGTGGAGCGAAACGGACGCTACATCGAAGACGGCTACTTCAAATACTACTTTCCAAATGGCTCTATAGAGAGTGAGGGTGAATACCAGGCCGGGGTGAAAGTGGGATACTGGAAACGATTCGACTTTATGGGTAATCAGAAACCGGATCGATACTATCCGCCTTCGAGTGCGAGCATGCGCCGCAAATCGATGAACATCGACATATCCACAGACAACTAAATTTCTTGTCGGCCTGACTACTTTTGGCGGGCCATGGCGAAACGATATTCCTGCCGAACCTATCTTTCGATGGCACTGACCTGGTCAGTGCTTTCGGCGTTGATGGCATGTCATTCCGAGTCAAGTGATAATCAAACGGTGTTCTGTTATAACGAGAGCAATGGAATAACAACACTCGACCCTGCATTCTCGCGCGATATAGAAGTTATGTGGGCTACCAATCAGTTGTTCGATGGACTGGTAGAACTCGACTCGCAGATGAAAGTAGTTCCTTGCATTGCGCATCGCTGGGAAATAAGCAGTGATGGAAAAGACTACGTTTTCTTTTTACGCGATGATGTTTTTTTTCATCCCAGCACCCTCTTCACCGACACAACAGGAAGAAAAGTAACAGCAGCTGATTTCGTTTATAGTTTTAATCGGCTCTTAGATCCGACACTCGCTTGCCCGGCCTCCTGGATTTTCAGTAGTGTCGATCGAAATAATCACGGCGGATTCGAAGCCTTCAACGACAGTGTTTTCGCAATTCACTTGAAGGAGCCATTCCAACCTTTTTTGGGTATGCTCACTATGCAGTATTGCAATGTGGTTCCAAATGAAGTGGTAGAACATTATGGACCGGACTTTCGTGAGCATCCAATTGGGTGCGGTCCATTTCGCTTTGCATTCTGGTATGAAAACGTCGCGCTTGTCATGCATCGCAACAATCGCTACTGGATGAAAGATAAGGAAGGCCGACAACTCCCCTACCTCGATGCTGTCAAAATTGAATTCGCCAAAGACATGTCGGTGGAATTTCAGGGATTGCTACAAGGAAAGTACGATTTCATGAGCGGCATTCATACTTCGTTCAAAGACGAATTACTTAATCAATCGGGCGAACTCGCCGACGCTTACAAAGAGCAGCTGAAGTTTCAACGCACTCCTTTCATCAAGACTGATTACCTCGGTTTTCAAATGGATCCTGAAGCAGCCATCAATGCCAACTCACCACTCATGGACGTGAAAGTGCGTCAAGCCATTTCGCATGCGATTGATAAAAATGAAATGGTAAAATACCTGCGCAACAATACCGTGTTTGCTGCCTACAGCGGTTTCGTTCCACCTATGCTGAATCCTTCCAATCGCTCGGAATACTATCCGTATGACTTGGAGAAAGCGCGCACACTTCTGGCAGAGGCCGGCTATCCTGATGGAAAGAACATGTCGGAAGTGGTGCTCTCTACCACCGGCGATTACGCCGACCTCATGGAGTACATTCAACACGCTTTAGGAAAAATCGGAATACCGGTTCGCATCAACGTTCTACAAGGCCCGGCACTTCGCGAGCAATCAGCCAAAGCACAGCTAGCCGTGTTCAGAAAATCGTGGCTGGCCGATTATGCCGATGCAGAAAATTTCCTTACGGTTTTCTACTCGCCCAACTTTTGTCCAACGGGTCCCAATTACACGCACTATAAAAACGAAGAATTCGATTTAGGCTACGAAGCCATCAGACATGAATCGAATGATAGTATTCGATTCACACAGATTGCTGCGATGAATGATTTGCTCATGAAAGACGCACCGGTCATTCCGCTCTACTACGATCAGGTTTCGCATTTTGTGCGCAACAACATACAAGGCCTTCAAACCAACCCGGTAAACATGCTGGATCTACGACCGGTTCGAAAAAACTAATAAACACAGTCCCGACTATGAGTCTCAAGATAGATATGCACACTCACATCATGCCCAAGGTTGTTCCCGACTGGTCGGCACAATTCGGATATGGAAGTTTCATACATCTCGATCATCATCGGCCCGGCTTTGCGCGCATGATGCAGGGCGATAAGTTTTTCCGAGAAATTGAATCGAATTGCTGGGATGAAATCATTCGCATTGATGAGTACGCGAAATACAACACGCAGGTCCAAGTAGTCTGCACAATTCCGGTTTTGTTTGCCTACTGGGCGCAGCCGGCAGATGGTCTCACCGTCGCTCGTTACTTGAATGACCACATTGCCGACATCGTAACGCGCCATCCCAAAAACTATGTAGGCCTGGGCACGATTCCCATGCAGGATATTGACTTGGCCATTCATGAATTGGAGCGATGCAAAGCCATTGGCATGAAGGGAATTCAGATAGGCAGTAATGTCAATCAGAAAAATTTGGGAGAAACAATTTTCGAACCGCTGTGGCAAGCCATTTGCGATCTCGACATGGCGGTGCTGGTTCATCCGTGGGAAATGATGGGCCAAGACGATATGAAAAAATACTGGTTACCCTGGCTAGTTGGAATGCCGGCAGAAACAGCGCGCGCAATGTGCTCACTCATATTCGCCGGCGTGCTGGAACGCTATCCCGAAATCAGATTCAACTTCGCACACGCAGGAGGTTCATTCTTGCCCACACTCGGACGAATCGAACATGGATTCAATTGCAGACCCGATTTGGTAGCGATTGACAACCCTGTTAATCCGCGAGAGTATGTCGGCAAATTTTGGGTCGACAGTGCGACTCATGATTCTAAGCTTTTCGAATACGTGCTCGACATGCAAGGATCAAAACGAGTGACGCTCGGAACGGACTATCCGTTTCCATTAGGCGACTTAGAGGTTGGAAAATTCATTACTCAAATGAACCTACCACAGGAAGATATACAAGCTATTTTTTGTGATTCCACCTTGGAGTGGCTGAAACTGGATCGAATTCAATTCATTTAGTCTTATCGAGCTTGGCTGAAACAAAAATGAGCTGCTGATTGGAGTAGCGTGCAAAGACATCATACCATTGTGTTTGCTGTTTACGAATAGACTTGGCGTTTAATACAAGCACCGGAATTTTTGCGACGGTATCTTGGCGGAAACCCATAATCTCAGTGCGAATCCAAGCATTGTCGGCACTGTCTTGAGAGAGAATACTCTGGCCAATATATTCGAGTGTAGAATCGGGGAAGAACGAGGCATCGATGGCCGGCCGAATGGAATCGAGACCCATGGAAGGATGCCAGCTTAAAAAAGTAGACGCATTTTCGATACAACGGTCGGCTATGGTCAATTCTTCGCATGTGTAGGTAGCTTGTACCGGTGCCTCCTTATTCTGAGAAATACTCACCCTTACAAAGCAACCACTTCGCTGGTCCTCGCTTAGCTCATTGAAGAATGCCAGCGCACAAACCGATGTGATTTGCTCTGAGGTGAAGTCGGGCATTATACGGGCCTCCTCTATGCTGAGCGAAAAAACATTACCTGTCGGTTGCTCCAACAATTCGGCTTTGGCTTTAACGGAACCCACCAGTGCTGCCGATTTCATGGCCGGCTCTCGAAGATTATCTCCGCTGCAACCAATGAAAACAAGACATAGAATAAGAGCATTAACTGCGCTGCTAAGTTTAGAAAATTTCACCATGTGAATTGTCCCTTAAATTGTTTTTCGTTACCCACACCATCAATTATTGTGAGTTCAAATTGATGATTTCCCGCCGAAATATATCGACTATCGAAATAATAGGTCAACCGACTAGTCTTGGCATCGTATTCCATCAACGCCCATTTACCATCGATGCGCGGAATAATCTGATCGACACCGGAAAGAGCATCCGAAATTTTAAAGGTAAAACTCTTCCTACCATTCATCGCAGGTGCAAAATCGACAACCGAAATACCCGGCTTCACCGTATCGGTCATCAGCGCGAAATACCCGAGATACATGGGCTCAGCTGAAATCCAACCGTTTTCGAATTTACTTGGCTCAGCAATCAACTTATTCTTATCCGGATCCCAGCGCACGACTGTTGTCTTTCTTTCATATCCCGGTTTAATCTTATCCGCCCTTAAGGAAATCAAATACGAATTATGAACGGGCTCGTAAGGAGATGCTATCAAAAAAGTTGAACCTACTGCGTTGGCGATTTTGTTGCTTTCGATGATATCCAGGTCTAGGTTTTCGTAAAGAGTATTTGCTTTCATTGAAATTCGCACACGGTCGGTTTCAATAGCATTGTCGCGTTCCCAATCCCAATGAGCAAGATGTCCTTTATCAGGAGTCGGTTTTCCGGGAGCAGTTTGCGACTGCACAGAAAACTTCACCCGTGTTTCATTGCCCATTATATCAAGCAAGCGATACTCGCAAGCGTGGCTTTTACCATCCCGAAAACTAACAACGCCATCGTTTACGAGGTTGTCATAAATATCCAGCGGATTTCCAGGTAAACGATAGGAGCCGTGAATAGAACTTCTGTCTTTTTTAAAACGCTCGTAAATGGTATGCGCATTCATGGCGCGGTTGGTAGCAAAATCAAGTCGATCCATGCGTTGACCATACACTTGCAAACCATCCACATAAAATTCGATGCGATAGATTCCACATCGATTGCTATTACCATCCAACATATCAACTGTGGTAATCGCAAATCCAACATCACCATAGATTTTCGGCAGTGTTGTCGTCTTCAGTCCTCCGCCCTTTGTTTCAAAAGAAACCGGTATACGCGCGCCATTTACCCAGGAAGAATCATTAAGGGGAACAACCCAAACGGAAGAAACGGATGGTGGGATTTTGTCTTTTACCTGCAGACCGAATAAAAGTGGATTAACCAATTTTTCGGTTGCAGTTTCCCGAATTTCGAAATGAAGATGCGGACCACCGCTGCTCCCTGAATTACCTGAAAGACCGACTACTTCGCCCTTAATCACTTGCAAAAGTCCTTTCTCTGGAAACAAATCAACACTGAACGACTCCAGGTCGTATTGCTGCTGCTTGACATATTCATCAATCTTGGGTGCATAGCGGAGCAAGTGCCCATATACCGTTGTATATCCATTGGGATGGTCAATGTAGAGCGCATATCCATAACCCGCAGGCGCCACTTTGATGCGCGATACAAAACCATCGGCAGCCGCCAACACATTTAAACCTTCACGCTGCTCTGTCTTTATATCGATACCCGCGTGAAAGTGATTCGTTCGCAACTCGCCGAAATTACCGGAGAGGTTTAAGGGAATTTCAAGCGGTGAGCGAAAGTAATCGGAAGGATATTCCTTCACCTGACCGGAGAGCAGACCCGGCAAAACCAAAAGAATAATGAGAGCAGCACCCTGAAGGAGAATTCGCGTGAAAGACATAGCAGGCGAATTTGGGTAAATGCCATGATGCATTAGAATGAAGCACCCCTAAAATATGAACATCTTCAAAAGGAAAAAACAAACTTGCCACTCAGCAATCTTCCCTTAAATTTGACCCACAATCATTATGGACTCTATTCTCTTTCAGAACCAATGAATGAACTATTGATCGAACGCATTCAAGCGAAAATTGTGACTCTCGGCGAGTCCAAATTGAGCCTTCAGCAGCAGGTGCAGCGCCTGCGTGAAGAAAACGAAGCCATGCATCGCATCAATAAAGAACTTCAGCAGCAGGTTGACGAACTGAGTAACCGAGTAAATAGTGGTTTAAACACCGGTTCAATGCCAACGCCACAGGACGAAAACTTCCGTGGCGTAACCCGACACAGGATCAATGAGCTGGTGAAAGAAATCGATGAGTGTATTACGCTTCTCAACAAATAAGCAATTGACATGAGCGACATTTCGATCAAAGTGAACATTGCAGGCCGCACCTACCCACTCACCTTGGGCAGCTCGGAAGAAGTAAACATCCGCAAGGCAGAAACGGCTATTGAGGAGAGCATACAGGCATTCCAACAGAACTACGCAGTAAAAGATAAACAAGATTTGCTGGCCATGGCATCGTTGCAAATGGCAGCCAGTGCAATCAAAAACATGGAACCGCGCATTGAACGCGTGGTTGAAAAAGTGGTTGAGCGAGTAGAAATACCCGTTGACCTCTCACCTTCTCTGCTCGCTTTGGAAAGTCAATTAGACCATTACCTGGCCTAACACCTCGTCATTTCTCCAATCCTGTGTCGCCCCGAAGGCAAAGTGCCCTCGGTAACAACTTATTTAATATATTAAGCTATGGGCGAAATTATGTACGTGCTCGTCGCTTCACTCGCCGGAGTGGCCGTCGGAGGCGGATTTACCTGGGTGGTCTTCAACAACATTTTGAAGAACAAAAAGGAAGGAATTCTGGCAGAAGCAACGAAAGAAGGAGAAACAATCAAGGAAAAGAAAATTCTTCAAGCCAAAGAAAAGTTTTTGGAGATGAAGAACCAACACGAAAATGAAGTTCGTGAACGCAACAAAAGACTGCAACAAGGTGAAGACAAGGTAAAGTCACGCGAACGCGAACTTTCTCAGCAGGTGGAGCAGTACAAGCGTAAAGAAAAAGACATCGATACGCAACGTGAAAATCTAAACAAGCAGCTTGAGACGACCCAGCGCAAGCAAGCTGAATTGGAGAAAAACAGCCAGAAGGTCGTTGCGCTGTTGGAAGAAACAGCTAAGATGAGTGCCGATGATGCGAAGAAGCGTCTCATGGAACAACTCAAAGAAGACGCTCGCAACGCAGCTGCTTCCCAAATCCAAGGCATCGTCGATGAGGCGAAGTTGAAAGCCAATCAGGAAGCTAAGAAAATCGTTATCCAAACCATTCAGCGCACTGCCGTTGAACATGCTGTTGAGAACAGTGTATCTGTATTCAATATCGAGAACGACGAAATCAAAGGGCGCATCATCGGTCGCGAAGGCCGTAACATTCGTGCTTTGGAAGCAGCCACCGGCGTTGAGATTATTGTAGATGATACACCGGAAGCCATTGTGCTTTCTTGTTTTGATCCGGTGCGTCGCGAAATTGCTCGACTCTCATTGCACCAGCTGGTTACTGATGGCCGTATTCACCCTGCCCGCATTGAAGAAGTAGTAGCAAAGGTTACCAAAAACATCAACGACGAAATCGTTGAAATCGGCAAGCGCACGACCATTGAATTGGGGATTCATGGTTTGCACAGCGAACTGATTCGCATGGTGGGCCGCATGAAGTATCGCTCTTCCTACGGACAAAACTTGCTGCAGCACTCGCGCGAAGTAGCGAACCTCTGTGCCACTATGGCGAGCGAATTGGGCTTGAACCCAAAAACTGCCAAGCGTGCAGGACTTTTACACGACATCGGCAAAGTGCCCGACGATGAGAGCGAATTGCCACACGCAATTTTGGGTATGAAGCTGGCCGAGAAATTCGGAGAGAAGCCCGATGTATGCAATGCGATTGGTGCTCACCACGACGAAATCGAAATGACCACTTTATTGTCGCCCATCATTCAGGTGTGTGACGCTATCAGTGGGGCGCGCCCAGGTGCTCGCCGCGAAGTGGTAGAAGCCTACATTCAGCGCTTGCGCGATTTGGAAAACATGGCTCTTGAAAACAATG
>JBILCQ010000005.1:0-20768 GCA_044353065.1 Flavobacteriales bacterium
ACGCTGTTGATGACGGAGAGTATTATTTCACATCCTCCATAACAGGAGTGTGCCCTATTTACTCTGATACGATTACAGTTGATTTGAATGTATCCATGCAAATTGAAACCACAGTCTCCAAGGACACAGCTTGTGTAGGAGAAGTAGTTCAAATTGTGCCAAGCGGGAATTTCGTCAGCTACAGTTGGCCGGGCGGAATTACAGCCGACACCTTAAACGTAACCAACACGGGTAGGTATGTAGTAACAGGACACTTGGTAAGTTGCGACACCACGGATACTGCAGACGTGTTCATTAGTCGTTATCCGGTTGTTCGCGCCGGTGATGATTTTTATAGCGACTGCGAAGATCTTACTTACCTGTACGGAAGAAGTGATGGCGATGAAACGTATTGGGAAATGGATGGTGAAGTGATTGGCTTTGGAGACTCCATCATCTTTGCTTCGCCGCAACGCACAAAAACTCTTGTCATGATTAGCTCCCTCAATGGGTGCGAAAGAAGAGATAGCGTTACAATTCTAGTAGACTGTATCTACATTTATGCACCTACTGCTATTACTCCCGATGGCGATGGGGTGAATGACGTTTTCCGAGTCTATGCCAATGGTCTGACCAGTTACGTTTTGCGCATCTTCAACCGTTACGGCCAACTTGTTTGGGAGTCGAAAGATCCTGACGATGTTTGGACAGGTGGTATTTCACAAGAGTATTATGTACCAAACGGGGTTTATACTTGGCAAATCGACGCCATCGATATCAACCAGCAAGCGGCACTGGACAAGTCACGCAACAAAGGGACTATCCTGGTTATACGATAAGAGTGAGTTAATTCAGAGAAGAAAGAATAGAGAAACTGAGCGTTTCATCATTTCATTAGCCGAAATTCTGCATTTCAACCAGTTTTCGATAAACACCGGCCTTCGCCATTAACTCTTCGTGAGTGCCTTGCTCGGCGATAGTACCCGACTGAATCACGATAATCTTATCCGCTTTTTTAATGGTACTTAAACGATGGGCAATAACAAGCGACGTGCGGTTTTCCATCAACTTGTAGATAGCTTCCTGGACGAGTTGCTCACTTTGAGTATCGAGAGCTGAGGTTGCTTCATCCAATATAAGAATCGGCGGATTCTTATATAGTGCTCGTGCAATGGCAAGGCGTTGTTTCTGACCACCGCTGAGCTTATTGCCGCCATCCCCTACGTTATAATCATATTGCTCGGCATAAGTCTGTATGAACTCTTCCGCATTAGCCATGCGAGCGCTATTTACAATTCGTTCAAAATCCAACGTACCATCATTACCCAGTGCGATGTTATTCTTTATCGAATCATTGAACAGGATGGACTCTTGCGACACAAAGCCCATAAGATTCCGCACATCGGACACACGACAATCGCGCAGCGAAATACCATCTATGCGCACTTCACCATCAATGGGATCATAGAAGCGAGCGAGTAAAGAAGCCAAAGTACTTTTACCACTACCACTCGGCCCCACCAATGCCACCGTTTGTCCCTTTTCAATGGTGAAGGAGATATTGTTAATTACAGCATCACCGTAATACCCGAATCGAATGTTGCTGAACTCAATTTTGTCATTGAATCCTTCGAGCGATTTGGGTGTCTCGGGATTACTGACTGTAAGAGGAGCGTCGAGAATTTCGTTGATGCGCTCGAGCGAAGCGGCTCCTTTGCTAATCTTGAAAATCGCATCACTAAAGGCACGGGCAGGTTGAATGATTTGCGAAAAGACAACCAGGTATCCAATCAGCAACTCACCTCCCATTTCTCCATTGATGACAATTCGTCCGCCGACAAAAAGCAGAATGGAGATGACTATCAAGGAAATAAATTCGCTCATTGGCGAGCTCAAATATTCGCGTCGATACAAGCGATGCATCAAGCGAAAATAGGAGTCGTTCATTTCATCGAAACGTCTTTTAAACTGCTGCTCAGCATTGAAAACTTTCACAATGCGATTGCCGCTTAACGTTTCCTCAATAACGGAGATTAAGTCGCCCAAACTTCCCTTTCCACGCTTGGCTGCATTCTTTAAACTCTTCGCAATGCGCGAAATGAGAAAGCCGCTAATGGGAAGAAACAGAAAGGCAAACAATGTAAGTTTCCAGCTGATGAGGATTAATGTTGCGAGTGAAATCACAATCATCACCGGCGACTTGAGCAAGGCCTCTAGTGTACCGATAACACTGAACTCAATCTCCATGAGGTCGTTGGTCATGCGAGAAATGATATCGCCTTTGCGTTCGTTGGTGAAATAAGCCACCGGTAAGTCAAGAATCTTTTTATAGAGCTTCTCTCTCAGATCACGTGCTACCGAAGTCCTGATTTTCGCAATGCTCAATAGGGAAAGGTAATTAACCAGGTTTTTCAACAGCGCAAGCACAACAATAAACGCGCACATGAGCGCAAGAGCATTGCCCTGTCCATTCGAAGCGATGTATGCATCGAGCGATGAACTTGCCCATTGCCAGAGGGCATTGCTATTGGCATTGGTGGCCGGTGTGCTTGAATTAACGCGAAACAGCACATATAAAAAAGGGACGACAGCCAGAAATGTGAACAAAGAGAAAACAGCATTCAGGATATTGAAGAAGAAATTCACTCCAATACTCGCGCGATAACCGCGCACCAACCCCCATATTTCGTGAAACTTCCTCATTGTAGATTATCCAATTTCAGCATTCAGTAAATCCATTCCTGTGTAATTGGCCGGTGTAATGGCCTTGAGTTCCCCTTTGACTTCGGCACTTAACTGAAGTGTATCAATAAACGAAGCGATGTCGGAAGCCGTCACTTGGGTTTTACCTCGTGTAAGTTCTTTGAGTGCCTCGTATGGATTCGGATAGCCTTCGCGCCGTAAAATGGTTTGAATGGCCTCCGCTACAACGGCCCAGTTATCATCCAAATCGCGGCGAAGGGCATCTTCATTCAACAGCAACTTATCGAGTCCCTTTTCAATGGAGTTGAACGCAATGATGATGTGTGCAAATGGCACACCCACATTGCGCAGCACTGTGCTATCAGTCAAATCGCGCTGCAAGCGACTCACAGGCAACTTGGCTGACAGATGCTCAAGAAGTGCATTGGCAATGCCGAGGTTTCCCTCGGCATTTTCGAAGTCAATCGGGTTTACTTTGTGTGGCATGGCCGACGAACCGATCTCTCCTTCTTTCACTTTTTGGCGGAAATAGTTCATGGAGATATAAGTCCAAATGTCGCGGCTTAAGTCCACTAGAATAGTATTGATGCGTTTGAGTGCATCAAACGCCGCAGCCATATTGTCGTAATGCTCTATCTGTGTTGTGTAGGTCGAACGGCGCAAATTCAATTTCGTAGCAAGAAACCCCGTAGCAAAATCTGCCCAATCGATGGTGGGATAAGCGACGTGATGTGCATTGAAATTGCCCGTCGCACCTCCAAACTTTGCATTGTAGGGAATCTCCTCAAGCTGATTAAGCTGTTCATCCAATCTATCCACAAACACGTAAAACTCTTTTCCAAGCTTGGTGGGCGAAGCCGGCTGACCGTGAGTGCGCGCAAGCATCGGAACATCCTTCCACTCTTTCGAGAAATTGACCAATCGTTCCATAATTCGATCAATCGCAGGTATATACACCTCTTCAATCGCATCGCGAAACGACGCAGGAATTGCGGTGTTGTTGATGTCTTGTGACGTTAGACCAAAATGAATAAACTCCTTCACGGCAGTCATTCCCAGTCCTTCAAACTTCTCTTTGAGGAAATACTCCACGGCCTTTACATCGTGGTTGGTGGTGCGCTCAAGTTCTTTGATGCGCAGGACGTCCTCGTCAGACATATTCCAATAAACCTGGCGTAAGCTCTCGAGTTGTTCGGGTGTAACACTGCTCAACTGTGGCAGCGGAATTTCGCACAACCCGATGAAATACTCAATCTCCACCCAAACGCGATATTTCATCAGCGCATGTTCAGAGAAGTATCCACTCAATAATTGTGTCTGTTTGCAATAGCGACCGTCGATGGGCGAAATGGCCTTGAGGGCGGTGATTTCCATGGCGCGAAGATAACTAGAAAGAAGGAGGTGAAAAGGAACAGGGAATGATTGGATCATTCCCTGCACATTTCATTATGGCATATTCAAGTAGAATTAACACCCGCAAAGCAGGTAGTGGCTTCAACGAAGCTTTTAAGTTGCGAATATTAATTCTTTACAATCTTCATCTTCACTCCGGCGGCTTCGTTTTGCAGAAGATAAACGCCCTCTGCCCAATGCGAAGTCTCAATGGTTGTAAGGGATTGCGACAACACCGGTCTCGCTACTTCCTGCCCCAGCAAATTGGTTATACGCCAAGAGCTACCCAACCACTCCGGAGCCACTTCAATCTGGAGTACATCACGTGTTGGATTAGGCCATACTTGGATGAGACCTTGGTAAAGCTCATTGACTGAAGTAACGGAAAAGAGTGAGGTGGTACTTTCACAAATACCATCACTCTCTGTTAGAGTAACGTCATAGGGGCCATTGGCGCCCCAGAGAACTTGTATCGCATTTGTTCCCTGACCACTGACGATAACGCCATTGGTGACACTCCAGAAATAGCTGTGATCCGCAAGCTGCGATACTGCATACAAGTAGTTTGAGAAGGGAGTAATGTTAGGATTACCGGTAATAATTTGCGCTGTAAAATCGTAATATGTGTAGTACACACATCCATCTGCCCATCCAGGAACTGCGTCAATCAAAGCAGGAGTGATAAAGCATGCGAACGTGCGTGATCCTGAAAATTCGGATGGTGTAAATACGAGTGAATTTGCGCCGGAAAGAGGCAGCCATCCTGCCGTTGAGTTAGCAAACGGACAGTTAACAAACCCATCCGTATAATACCATTGCACATCATAGTCGCTTAGGTTAAATGGTTCGGAGCATGTCAACGGATTTACAACCGCACCAGGACACCAAGTAGTACTGTTGGATGTCACACCTCCATAATTATACACAGTACCGAAACAATTACAATTTTCAGTGATTACGTCATTATATGTGTAATAAAGACCATCATCGCATGGAGAACCTATGAAAATGCAACTTCCATCGTTGCACCCGGCATCAGCATTATAGTTGCATGCGTTAAGATTGTCGCAACCCGGATAGATACATGTGCCGTTATCGCAAGTGGCGTTGGGGTCGAAGTTGCAGGCAAATGAATCAGCGCAGCCTCCTTCGAGCACAGTAACCGTAGCTTGAGCCGTCCCTACGCAATTATCAGTTCCAATTTGGGTAACGGTAACGGTGTAGGTGGTGGTTTCATTCAAACCAATCACATCAGGTGATGCGATTACCGGACTGCTTAATCCTGTCGATGGCGACCAGTTGTATGCATAAGGAGCACCCGGCTCTGCGTTTTGAATGACCGCCACGAGTTCTTGCGGAGTGTTGCAATACGCTTCAATGTCATTTACTGATACCAGCGGGCCGGGCAAGACTTCAACTGAGATTGTATCTCTGAATACGCAACCGAAGTCGTTCACCACTTCGTACTCGAAGGTATAATTACCGGGTACTGTAGGACTGAAAACTGCCCAGTCGCAATTTCCTCCAATAGAAGAAAACTGAGATGGATTCACCCAATAACTCGAGTCGCAACCACTGCCTACAGATGGAGTGAATTGTAATGCTTCAGGATAATACTCCCCGCCAAATTGAATCCCGAAATTAAACAGGTAGCCATCATCAGCTCCTACAATGTCGCAAATCTCGAGTGTCCATGTTCCATTCATAGGGCACCCAATCAAATCATCGAAAGAACCTTCCGGCTCATATTCGCCTGCAGGTATGGGGGATGCGCCACCACCTGCTAAGTATTCCATCCAGGTTCCACTTGTTGCAGTGGGGGTAAAAGAATAATCATAACCAACACCAGGCTCAGTAGAAGGATCATCCAAAGGTTCACCCAGAAAAGTACCTGAGCCACCCGCCTCCGGGAAAATGCTCATCGTTTGGCCATTCGGACAAATGATTCGAATGGTAATATCACCCACATACGAGTGCTCCATATTGAAGTAAATCTGGGTTATATCACTAACCTGGTCTATCACATCACCTCCAAACTGAGTGAACACAACATCTGTTTCCAAGCAACCCTGATTATCTGGGATATAGATACCATTATCAAAAACAACTGAAAGATCCTCAACCCACGTTTCTGAATAACCATTGGGAGATTCGTTTCCTGCACCTCCTTGATTGCCTATCGTGATATCATTACCTAAACAGTAGGAATCAGCGCTTGTGAAGAGATCGAATACATAGGGCGTAGAAACTAAAACAATTACCTCGGTTGTATTTAAACTCTGACAACCATTGCTGTCCTCTATACCAAGGCGAACGCGATAGCCACCGGGTTCACCAAATACATGGCTAATGGTAGTATTCTGGTTTGTCACTTGTGTTCCATCACCAAAGCTCCACGTGAGGTTGGCCGTTGCTCCGGGTGTCCAGCTCGAATTCGATGCATCGAAATCCACCGACTCACCGGGACAGATTTTAACCGTGTCGGCAAAAGCGCCTCCAGCCTCTGCCGCTTGTAATTCGGCAACGGGAAAGTCGCAAGGAGTTCCGCAAATGATGCGCGCAGAGAAATCACCTACTTCGGCGTCACCATTTGCGATGAATTTAACAGTTAGACAACCCAATGAAGAACTAATGGTTTGAAACAGCAAACTTTCACCGCTGAATGCGCCAATGAGAGGAGCCGTTATGTCAAATCCATCATAGATATAAAATATGTCACCCGGCGCAAGATGGAATCCGATAAAGTATAAATTAACCTGACCCGCAAAGTCCGCTGAACAAATCAACATCTCATTATTGGCATCCAGAGAATAGGGCGCCAATCCTCCATTGTCATCGTGCATGATGGCATCGCATCCGGCATAATCCGAATAATCATCGATATTAAACACCTCCGACTGAGCCCATACGAAGGACGTCAGACAAGAGAGAACAATCACTGCTGTTAGCTTTTTCATATTACTTAGACTGTTTTTTTGAACGTTGAACTTGACTGCGCTGCCATTCTTTGGACATCATTTCTTCGGAGCGCACGATGAGCAAATATTGGTTGCCGCTGGTTGTTTGAACCGGCAAATTTTCGCAGCGAATGGTTTGTTGCGGCAAGTTGTAGAGCAACGGATTGAAATCAGCCACGATCGCATCGGTGAGTTCAACGGCGTCTCCATTGCGGTCGGTGAGTGTGAAGAAAGGTGCATCCGACCCGGGTTTCACCTGCTCGAACCAACAGAGTTTTTCAGCACGAAATTCGAGCATGGCTCTCTCTTCAATTGTCATTGCGTTGAGTTCAGCGGAGGTGCGGGCTTGCTGCACGCGTTGTGAAGGAGTGGTTTGCGCATGTGTATTCAAGGACACAAGCATCGAGCACACGCAAAGCACCACAAGTGATTTTGTCATGAGGAGAATTTGGTTTAGCGGTTAGTTACTTGCTACAAATATAACAACCCACTTTGACGATATCGACCGATTCTAAGCAAGGTTGTTTTCCTCTTCGGTAAAATGCAAGTCGCGGGCAAAGGTTTCGGGCAATGCGAACAGCGAGAGGAATGCTAACGTCAGGCATATACCACCAACCAACATGGCGGCGTTCACCTCACCCATCTTATTGGCGAGGGCCTTGAAGCTAATCACAATAGGAACCGTGGCGCCTCGCACAAAGTTGGGAACCGTGGTAGTAACCGTTGCTCGGATGTTGGTACCGAACGTTTCGGATGCAATGGTCACAAAGAGCGCCCAATAGCCGGTTGCTGCGCCAATTAAGAAACACAAGAAGTAATAAAATGAAACCGAAAAACCTCGTCCGAAAAGGAAGAGTACGACCACCGCAACGCACGCAATCAAATAACTCAATACGATTCGTTTTCTACTCCGGAACAGTTGACTGAGATAGCTGCTCATTAAGTCGCCAAACGAAAGTCCCAGATACGTAAATACGATGGCCTGCCCCATTTCAAATGTACCATCGGTTGCGCCACCGAGAGAGGCAAACTTGGCCGAAAACTTTACCAGTACACCCACACAAAACCAAACGGGCAGTCCCATGGCAATGCAAGCCAGGTAGCGAATGGCTCTTTTCCGATTGGCAAACAACATGAAGAAGTTCCCCTTTGAAACAGCAGTCTTTTGAGTTTCATCGAACATCTCACTTTCGTGCGTGCCGGCTCTCAATGTCAAGAGCAACAGCCCCAGTAAACCGCCGATGATGTACATGACCTGCCATTGAGCAAGGCCTGCAAAGGACAAATCGAGCTTGTTGATGTAAACCGCAGCCACCGCTCCGAGGGCGCCCATCGTAACTATTACCATGGTTCCATATCCCCTACTCTCCTTTTTCAGAATTTCATTCACCAGTGTGATGGCCGCTCCCAACTCTCCCGCGAGGCCAATGCCTGCAATGAGACGAATAATTTCATACGACCGAATGTCGGTTACAAAAGCATTGGCAATGTTGGCGAGCGAGTAAATCAGAATAGATCCCATCAAGATCTTTCGGCGCCCTTTGATGTCACCCAGTATTCCCCAAACCAAACCACCGATAAGCATACCCGACATCTGCCATAGAAACAACGTGTAATCGTATTCAGCTAATTGAGCCGGATCGGTGATACCGATTCCTTTCAAACTCGCCTGACTGACAATGTTGAAGAGCTGCAAATCGAAGATGTCGACAAAATAACCGAGTGAGGCAACAAGCACTGTAGGCCAAAGTGAGCGACTATTCATGGGGAGAGTTTTGGTCGGGCGAAAATAACAAACTCAATGACATGCGTTCATAATTATCAGGCCTTGCCCCTTTGCTTCCGCGCTTTGGTTCGTTCATTTGCAACATGCGGTCGACAACTATTCTCATCACGCTGATGTGCCTTCTGTTTTTCTCAGAAGCGATGACGCAAGTGGCTTTCGACCGCTCTCAAAGTGCGCTGCTGAAAGAGGCGTCCAATCAATGGCTCTGCGCAGAGTTGAAAGCAGTTAACCCCGCCTATTTCAATTGTGAAAAGCAGGCTTGGAAACTCCCTCTGCCAGGTTTTTTCGACTTTTTTGGAGATAGCATTCTTATCTCTCCGGAGCAAACTGCGCGCTATGAAAGAATCTGGTTTCCGCAAGGCGACTGCCATCAATTCCTTGCCATTGTAGCGATGGCCGATGTGTACATGCCGCTCTTTAAACGAAAAGCAGAACAACTCAACTTGCATCCACACACAGCATTTCTTCCCATTGTGCTTTCCGGATGCAATCAACAATTCCGAGGCGATGATGCCGCAGGACTTTGGGCCATGAACTACCTGGCTGCGAGAAAAGAGCATTTGAAAATAGACACCCTGGTTGATGAGCGAATGGGCGGAGATTTTTCGACCGATGCCGCTATGAAGCATTTCAAATACATGCTTGGTTTGCATGGCAACAATTATTGGCGAGTAACGAATGCCTATCGCTTTGGACCTTCTCAGATTGCCGATTCTGAGCAATTAAAAAAGGGGCTGGAATTTCCATCTGAAACAAACAATGGGGCCTCCGATTTTTTACGATTCACGGCATATACAATTCATTTGTTTCAATCTGTGCATGTCGAAAATCAACTGAATAACTGCTTTGATATTCTCGGGCATTACCAAGCCGTTCAGATCGAAAAACCGCTTCGTGTAGAAGCCATCGCTCGTGTGCTTTCCGTCGATGAAAGTAACTTGCGCAATGCCAATCCGGTGTATACAGGCAAGTACATAGTGCCAGGCTATCGGAAAGTGCCCTTTGTAATGGAAGACACGCTCATAGCGCGTTTTCGAATGATGCTCGACAGCATTGCTCGCTGGCGACCTACCTCAACGAAACCGGAATCCGTCGAATGGA
Organism: Flavobacteriales bacterium; assembly: GCA_044353065.1. Lineage (GTDB taxonomy): Bacteria > Bacteroidota > Bacteroidia > Flavobacteriales_D > Sanyastnellaceae > JAIBBG01. The sequence continues at coordinate 9,919 of JBILCQ010000005.1, forward strand.
AAACTGAGTGGATCAACCATCGCGTGGCCAGAGGTGAATCGCTCGGACGAATCGCAGCGAAATACAATGTGTCGATATCACAACTGAAGAAATGGAATCAATTGCGCAGTGATAAAATCCGCAAAGGCCAAGTATTGAAAATTGAAAAACGTAGGAAAGTCATTCAACCAAAACCCGAACCATCAAGCGAAAAGATTATTGTCGAGCAACCGACTGACACTCTTGGCGCAGCCGTTATTCCACCTGCACCTGCTTCCGTTGATCAGCCCAAACCCTCCGGCGAGAAACGAACGAAGAATAAGTACTACACCGTGAAACAAGGGGATTCACTTTGGTCAATCGCAAAAAAATATCCCGGCGTAACTGAAAAAGACCTCATGAAGTGGAACAAATGCGGAGCCAACATACGCCCCGGCCAAAAGCTGATTATTAAGAAGTAATTGCGTTTTCTCTCGATACGAGAAAACTCCCAGCGCATCAAATTCATTGTTGATAGTTCAACACATCAAGGTTAATATCTCGTATCCAATCCACTTTGAACCAGCTTAAAAACGATAGTACTTGCCTGCGCTTTCTAAAAGGAATAGAAAAGATGTTCTCTTGAATAGATTTCATTCCTGTTTACTTCGATAGCTGCGCGAACGAGATGAAATGATGATGAGCCGTTCGCACGTATAAGCGTGTTGTTCTAAACGGAACAAGCTTGAGCAGATCGATAGAACAATACCCTAAACAATTATAGGCCTTCGGCAACCTATACCAACAGTATAGTTTTCGAGTGGCAATGTGGCAATGGAATTATCATTTACAAGTAGAGTAAATGTTTCATGGTTTATTTGGTTAATGGGGAAGAGGCTGTCTTAAAAGGACGGCCTCTTCCCTTTTCCGGAGGCCCCATTATTTTTACATCACAAAACTTAGAACCATGGTTCAAAATCAATTTCCGGTTGGAAATTATCTCATTTGCTGTGTGCTCGTTTTAATCAGTGTGACTGCGCTCAGTCAACACAAGCAATTAGAACGGGTATACGAGAATATTCAGGAGGGGGATTTCTCCAGGGTTGAAAAAAGCTTAACTAAACTCCAACAGGAATATGATGAAACCGTTTATGAATCTGCCGCACTTTATTACCTATTCAGTACCAAAAATCACCCGCAATACAATCCGGACAGCGCCTTCTATCACCTCAAAAAAGTAGAATCGAACATCGCCGGTATAACGAGTCGAGAGGACATCGAATTGATCCTGATAAAAATGCAGCTCAATGGATCGAATATCCGTTCATTAGAATTAAAACTAGCTGAAGCATCGTGGGGGTCTGTAGTAATGAAGAATTCCTGGCAGGCAGCAGATACATTTTTCAGTCGGTATAATAATTTCTGGCATCACACCGATTCGCGTCTGCGCTGGAGAGACCGAATGGAATTCAACTATTATGTCGAAAATGGGAACGCAGAAGCGCTCAAGAAGTTCGAAAAGTCCAGCAAAAACAGCTACTTCAAAACACAAGCACTCTTGGCTGCAGACTCGATTCAGTATAATCAAGCGCAAGCGATTGATTCCGAAGAAAGTTGGTTGATTTACATCCAAGAGCACCCCAAGAGTAAATACGCAAAATCGGCTCAAGAAAAATATGAGCTTCGTGTTTTCAATCAAACCAAATCGTATGGCGAACCCGATTCGTTAAACCGCTATCTGCGACTATTTCCTAAAGGCAAGTTTCTTTCAGAGGCATATGCCACGCAAGAGAAATTTCTGTTCATCAAACTTCGTGATAAAGGCGACATACCGGGATTAGTGGAGTTTCGCAAAAAGCATCCTCAGAGTGAGTATATCAAGCAAGCAGAGGAACTTATTGAAAGCATTTCTTGGAAAAATGCAACCACGGAAGGCACCTTGTATAGTTTTATCACGTATTTGGAACTCAGCACTCTACTCGAGCATTTAGAGGAATCAGAGCAACAGATATTGAACATGTGGCCTCTTAGCTGGCAGCGCACTGATAGAATTAGACTAGATTCTATTCTGCTGAAAGTCAAAACCCCGTTGCTAAAAACCAAATTACAGCTTGCCATAGGATTGCTTCTTTTGGATGAAATCAAGGAGGAAAACAATCTAGCAAATCTTGAAAATTTCATCCGCACTAATTCAGACTCCGCTTTGATTGAAATGGCAAAAATTATGAGGCCATCCGTTCTGTTTCATGAATACAACAAGACTAAAAAATTTGACATCGGTCTTTTATTCATCACAGACTATCCCAACGCAGAAGAAGCGCCTGTGCTTCGGGAGGAACTGGCCAATCAATTTATATCGAAAGTGCCAAAGGGCGAAAAGCCCGACTTGGTTTTCTTCATGAAGCACTTCGAGAATACGTCGGCTTATTATCGGATACTACCCACCATTGAAAAAGAGTATTTCACAGAATGTTCACGACGGAATTCTGTAAAAGCCTATCGTGAATACCTCGACAAATTCCCTAACGGCGCCTATGTTAAAAGAGCGCAAACATGTATTCTACTCGCATGGAATGATAGTTACCTCGACAACCGAAAAAAGCTTTTCAATTCGACTAACTTCGATTTCACCGTAGACTTCTATCTCACTTCTCCAATAATTAATCGTTTCTTTAAGTCCAATAGAAATGAATTACAAGATCTACTCGCCGAGTATTTTGTAATGCAACAAGACGTTGAAGAAAATAGGTATTACTATTATTCAGGCCATCCGGAAGCACGATACAATTATTACTTCGATCACATTGGGCTACTGAAAAAAATGGGGCTACCTTATGAGTTACACAATGACGCTCTTTACATTGATGGAATCACCTTTTACGATAAGCAGAACTCCGTTTTTTGCTGGGAATGTTCGCCGTTCATCAACTCAAAAGGTAACGGCCCCGTGGTGATTTTAGATGACCAAAACAACGAATTAACAGGGTCGAGCTATCGATCAATCGTTGGAACTGCAGTTCCTCATATCTTCCTAATCCAGAATTCGAATGAAAAATACTCGCTCTTCAACACGAAAGAGCGCAAATTCATTACGGGCTGGCACAATGAAGTAAAACCGGTTCTACTGGATGCTAATACGTTTCCGCAAAACTCGCTTGAATATAGTCTGTTTCGCATATTTCCGATTCCTGTTGGCTTTCTGACAATCGACGATAAAAAGCAATGCAGCGGTTGTGAGCAGCGCCTAATCAATTCTACCGGTGACTTACTCATCGATCCCGCTATAGCAAGCGAACCCTGTCTGTTCGATTTTGGGTTAGGGGGAAATTCCGTTACGACAATTGACAATGCCCGAACCTTTCAACCACTGCGCAATTATGGCGCTCCAGAAGACAAGTCATTTACTAGCTTATTTGTGTTTTCAAAACGCAAATTGAACGAGCGAGGATATTACGATGAGTATTTCGGTATTATGAATGGAACGCTCGATACGGTGCTGATAGAACCAAATTACACATCGATTTATGACATCAATGACTTCGGATTCATTCGTGTGCAACATGAGAAACCCTCTAAAAGTTGCAAGAACTATAAATCAAGTGCTTTCGATCTCATCAACATACACACAAAGAAAAACGTCACCAATAATTATGGTGGCGCAGGATTAGAACAGAAACACATTCCTTTTTCATCATCGGGTGAGTTTATCGCTGAGGACCTGGCTTACTCGAGGAGTTACAACAATGAAATTTCAATGCTGAACAATTATTCGATTGAGGAACGTGAAGAATACGAGGGATATGACGAGGACATTGAAAATAGAGTTATCCCTGACTCGATGCTCAGTGAAATGAATGAATACATATACTCCTTTCCTCGGCCGGTATTTTATTTTCAGGAATTAAACTATTCAGACTGCAACAATAAGTATCATCAATCCTATGAACTCTTAAACAGCAAAGGAATTTCGATTTACAATTCGACCTCGAGAATTTCGCAACACTCATGCCTGGGAAATAAAGTCATGTTCCAACTAGAAGATAGAGGATGCATCTTATTGAGTGACGATGGTGAATTGATATTCGATGGTGCTAAAGAGAAATACTACATGCAATTCATTAATCAGGAATATCTGTATTTCTGGAAGAAAGAAGACTCGGCCAAGTCGGTTGGTATATATTCCATTTCGAAGGGAAAAGTATACGATGCTGTATACGAGAATATAACAATTGAACGTGATGGTGTATACGGCTTCAAACTGGGCAGCAAATCAAAACTTGATTTACCCTTAAAAAGCAATCGCGATTATTAACTGAAACAGTCAGCATACCATTTACCGCATTCCATTCGCAATTCACCATTCACTTTTGAAAACTACGAAAAACGTTTTTATGAAGGGGGACTGAATGTGCTTGATTTGGAATATGAATTTCTTCGAACTCAACCTACTTGCCATGAAGACCAAAAAATGGTTTCTGATTGGCACCGCCATAGCAGGTTTGTACCTGTTTATGAATTGAGATTGAAACGCGACCTATCAAATTCAAAACAATTAGGACACTGAAGCGTCATATTCTTCAGATGTGGCTTTGTCTCCCCTAATTTTCATGAAAGAACTCATCGAGAAATACAAAAAACTGTTTCCCTGGTTTGTAGACTTCTGGTACTACTTCCTCATGATATTTCTGTTCATCATTCTCTCGCTGATTTATCTGTAAGTAGAGTCTCGACTGACATTCTTGGACAACTACGAACGAAGTGCCTCCGCTATTTTTAAGACCTGAGGCAGAACCAAGCGAGTATCATCATTCACGATTTCCCAATCTGCCAATTGACGGAGTTTTTCCTCGGGCCATTGGCGAGCAATTCGCGCTCGAACATCCGCCTCACTGATTCCACTTCGGCGCATCACACGCTCAACCCGGAGCTGCTCCGGCGCTGTAACCACAATCACCGAATCACAGTCGACATTGCTGCCACTTTCAAACAAGATAGCAGCTTCCCGCATTACAATCGACACGTGTTGTTCGGACTTCCATTGAGAAAACCGAGCTGCTACGCGCGGATGGATGAGAGAATTCAGCTTCTTCAATGCCGCAGGATTTTCAAAGACGATAGCCGAGAGGGCCCTTCGATTGAGAGTACCGTCGGCGTGTAACACTTCCTCTCCAAACTCTTCGACGACTTCAAAGAGTAAATCACGATCTTTTGAATAGAGCGCCAACGCTTCATTGTCGGCATTGAAGACCGGGATTCCCAGCGATTCAAATACCGAAGCAACGGTAGATTTTCCTGAACCTATACCTCCTGTAAGACCGATGACCTTCATATCGCAAAACTGAGAAATTTCATGGAATGTTCATGAAGGCAACCGGGGTAATTACCGATTTTTGTAAACAAATTCAACACATGAAATACCGCATTGCCCCAAGTGTCCTTTCCGCTGATTTCGCCAATCTGCAAAATGATATTGAAATGATCAATCGTTCCAAGGCAGATTGGTTTCATGTCGATGTTATGGATGGTGTGTTTGTGCCCAATATCTCGTTTGGTATGCCCGTAGTGAAAGCGATTCACAAACACGCGAAGAAGCCACTCGATGTGCACCTCATGATTGTTGATCCCGATCGATACATCCAAGATTTCAAAGCATGCGGTGCTGAAATTCTCACGGTTCACTTCGAAGCCTGCACGCATCTTCATCGCACGTTGCAAGCCATCCGCAATGCCGGTATGAGAGCAGGCGTTGCCATTAATCCGCACACACCGGTAACAGCGTTAACCGACATCTTAAGCGACGTTGATTTGGTCTTGCTTATGAGTGTAAACCCCGGCTTCGGCGGACAATCCTTTATTGAGAACACCTTCAACAAACTGTCGCAACTGAAAAGTATGCGCGAAGAAAAAGGGCTTTCATTCTTGATTGAAGTGGATGGTGGTGTTAACGATTCGAACGCAGCCAAATTGATTCACGCCGGCGCAGATGTTCTCGTTGCAGGCAATTTTGTTTTCTCCTCTGCTAATCCGGAGTCGACCATCGAGAGTTTAAAAGCACATTAAGCTGTTGCTCTAAGAAAAACTGAAGCCCGCGAATTCATTTTCTTTACTTTCGCCTTCATAACCCAAGTTTATGAAAGCCATCTCTACCCTGCTTTTTCTGCTGATTGCATCGCAATCATTTGCACAGCCCTCTAACGACACTCCTTGCAGTGCAATCTCGATTGAGATCAACGGAGCACCTGCCGAAGGCGACAATTCAGATGCTACAGCCGATGCAGGAGAAGTGGTTCCTCCACCTGCTTCAGGAGGAAACTCGTGCGTCAGCTCCTGGTGCAACGATGATCTTGCCGTGCAAAACTCCATGTGGTACAGCTTTGTGGCCCCGGCAGCGGGAGCAGTAGTCATTACTACGTGCAACGAAGGTTCTATACTCGATACACAGCTAGCTCTGTGGCAATCGGAAGATTGCAGCGACTACAGCAGCTTTACTTCAATCATCGCGAACGACGATATCGATGGCGGTTGCAATACAGGAGGCCAATACTCCTCAGGAGTTACCATCGACGCCCTTGAGGCCGGTGCAACCTACTACATCCAAATCGACGGATGGGACGGCGAAACGGGGTTCTTCATTTTATCAGTGGAAGAAGCGCAACCTACTTCTTTATTAAATATCTTCCATGTCTGTTCAGACCCCGCTCTTGCCTCACTCGACGTGCGACTCGATGGTGAACTGCTTGCGGATAATCTAAGCTACCTGACCTGCACCACCTACTCGCCTATTACAGCCAATGTAATACATACCTTGAGTATTCATGAGCCGGGCAGTGTTGCGGGCGATGCCGCATTGGATAGTATTGAGATTAATCTCGATCAAAACATCGACTATGAAATTGCACTGACAGGATTATTTTCGGAAAGCGGTTTTTCAAATTATCAGCCCCTCGCTATCACAGTGCTAGATAGTGCATTGCAGTATACAGACATCACGGGATACACTCCGCTGCGATTCTTCCATGCTGCTACAGACGCACCTTCTGTGAATTTTATAAACGCTCAAACCACTCAGACGTTGGCCGGTGGATTATCTTACGGTAATGCCAACACCGAAGGATATGTGTATACCAATGAGAGCTTCGACCTGACCGTTACAGATGCTAATGGCACACCAACCGGACTTACCTATTGTGTGCCCGCTGGTTTTCTCGCCGATTTCGGATTAGGATTTACGATTGTCGCTGCCGGATTTCTCAATCCTGCCGCCAACAATGGTGGCGCTGAAATCGGATTGTATATCGTTGACTGGAATTCGGGCGACTTCTTCCCGTTGGAATTAGGTGGCTGTGCTTTTCCGGATAATGATGACCTCTGCAGCGCAACAACTTTGTATGTAAATGATGTACCAACCTTCGCCGAAAACACTTATGCAACCGTAAGTGAGAACGAAGACATGCCATTCAACCTAGATAACAACGATCCTGAAAGCGATTGTCTAAATGCATGGTGCGACGGCACACTTGATAACACAGTTTGGTTTAGCTTCCAGGTTCCACCGAGTGGTTGCGTGCTCATTTCAACATGCTTTGCAGACACTCAAATAGATACGCAAATTGCCCTTGGAACATCAACCGATTGCAACAATGAGACATCCATAAACTACGTTGCATCCAATGATGATATGGCGGGCGCATGCTCAGGCAATACCTATTCTTCGGAACTAAGCGCATGCGGACTCATTCCAGGATCGACCTACTACATTCAAGCAGATGGATACGACGGTGAAGGCGGTGTTTTCTACATTCAAGTGACGGAACCTTTAGCTACTGAAGAAAACAATGTAAAAGGTATGTCGGTATATCCGAATCCTGCCGTCGATCGATTATTCATGGATGGAATGAGAGTCAATACTTCGTTTGAAGTATGGGACATAACCGGCAAAGTAGTTCTCCAAGGCAGTTATAACGCGACGGGCATTCCAATCGACAGTCTGGAAACAGGAAGTTATGTTGTGAAAAGTACGACAGACAATCTGACTGCCCGATTCATGAAGTTATAAGTGCCATCTCAGAAATCTTGTAACGACCAGGAAGGCATCGGAACATCGCTCCATTTACCGACGCGACCTTCCTTCCACTGGTAGTAACCGCAGATACCAATCATGGCGGCATTGTCGGTGCAAAATTCGAATGGTGGAATGAACGCGTCCCAACCACGACGTTCACACAGGTTTTTCATTTTTTTTCGGAGCACCGAATTCGCAGATACGCCGCCAGCAACCGCAAGTTGACTGACACCGTAATGAAGCGCTGCCGCCTCAAAATTTGTCATTAAATAGTCGGTGACTACGTGCTGATAGGAAGCACAAATGTGCTCCATCTCACGACCGATAAACTCAGGATCATGCGCGTTTTTCTCCTTTAGAAAATAGAGCAGATTCGTCTTTAGCCCACTAAAGCTAAAATTAAATCCATCTGTCTTTGGAGTCGTAAATGAGAACTTCAAGGCATCTCCATTCTTCGCGATACAATCGATATGCGGACCACCCGGATAGGGCAAACCCAAAACCTTCGCCGCCTTGTCGAGCGCTTCGCCGGCTGCGTCATCAATGGTTTCACCGACTACCATCATGTCGGTGGCCGATCGCACCAAAACCAGTTGAGTGTGTCCACCGCTAACGGTCAGACACAGAAAAGGAAATTCAGGAATGCGCTGTTCACTTTCGGTTCGAATAAAATGAGCCATGATGTGTGCGCGCATGTGATGAACCGGCAAGAGAGGTACATTCAACCCAAGAGCCATACTCTTGGCAAACGAAGTCCCCACAAGTAAAGCACCCATTAAACCGGGGCCTTGTGTATAGGCGATTGCATTTAAATCCGAAGCATCGATGCCGGCTTCTGCCAATGCTTGCTGCACCACAGGCACAATGTTTTTCTGATGCGCCCGGCTTGCCAGCTCCGGAACCACTCCACCGTATTTTTCGTGAATCGTTTGCGTGGCGATTATGTTGCTGAGGACTTTGTCGTTGAGTAAAACGGCCGCCGATGTTTCATCGCAGCTCGACTCTATGGCCAGCAAATAGAAACGCTCGCTCATGGTTGCGGCAATGAATCGTTTTGTAGCATGATTCGGTCAAAGCCCTCTGTTGACGCGCTCTGCAATTGCTCATCCTTTTCATAAAGCATGAACGATTGAATTTTCGAATCTTCATGCTTAGTATAATAATCAGATGCGCGATCGAGCCCCATGATCATAAATGCCTCACTGAAAACTTCGGCCTCCACAAGCGATGGAGCAGCAATGGCGACCAAGACCATTTCGTTGCTAACAGGATAACCATAGGTCGGATCAATCATGCCCAGTTTGTCATGCGCCGTTCGAACCGCATACGCACCTGCAGTTAGTCGTATATATTGATCGGCTGTATCGTAACCGATTCCCATCGGAACTATCTGGAGTGTATCCACCATCGAGCTTCCGCCACAGATAACACTTCTGCCAAAGGATATTCGAAACTGCCCCACTTCCCTTTCCGTTAAAAAAGCCCCAATGGCATCGAGAGCGGCGGCGGCAGCTACAGTCGAAAAATCGAGCTCGACACGAGAATCTGTCTTCCGTATTTCCGATTTTTCGTAGCGATAGCCATCTGTAGTAAGTTCGTTCAAATCGATGAGCACATCGCCCTTTGCCGATCTTTCAAACCCGATGAATTCATACAGCGAATCAATATTCGGTTCAAGCTCTCCTCTGCTCTTGGTAAGCAACCATGCGCGCTTCAACGGCGCAGTAGTTGGATCATAATACTGCATGGTATAGCGATGTAAATCGCGAAGCCCGTCGTACAACAATCCGAAAACACGCGTGCTGTCTTCAAACGTAAATACACTCTTGGCATCGGCATGCGCATTGATTTTCGAAATAATAGAGTTGGGATCTTGTGCATTGAACAGCGACTCGTAAATCGCCAAGATGGAATCCAAAGAAGCTCTATAGTCGGTCGAATCACCTACCACATCAATCGAGTATGGCTTGCCAAGCAAGATTCCCGCATAATATCTTCCCGTGAGAGGCACCTCTTTGGGTTTTTCGGAACAAGCCGCAAACACCAATACAGCAAGTGCAAACAACAAAACATACGCTGTGATGCGAGAGGAATTCATGGTGCAAATGTACTATGTCGAATTACGCTTCGACGATGTTTAACGGATGCTACCGGTTCAATTCAGCTCCGATTCAGTTCATAAACGCATGGCCAGTTTAGTTCCCTCTTCGATGGCCCGGAACGCATTCAAATCCTGAGCATCCGAAGCCCCACCGATTCTGTGTACAGACTTTTTGGTTTGCTGAAGCAGCATGAAGAGTTTGTCGTCGACCATCTGACCCACACATACAATCACTTGGTCTACATTCACGGTTGAAAGTTTACCATCCACAATCACATCGACTCCTTGGTCGTGAACACGTCGAATTTCCGCACCACTCATCACTTCTACTCCCAGCTTTTTAAGCTCCATGCGGTGAATCCACGCCGTTGTTTTTCCAAGTTTTTTTCCAAGTTTGTCGTTTCCGCGCTGAAGAATAATGATGCGCTTCTCATTCAAGTGGCTTTTACCTGCGGGAGAGACTCCACCCCGATTTTCATAGTTCATGTCGATTCCCCATTCGCGAGCAAACTCAACGATTGTGGGCATCGATCCTCCTTTCGCTACGAATAGGGCGGTATCAATAGCAATTCCTCCCGCTCCAATAATTGCGATGGAAGAACCAATTTTCCGCTTACCCGAAATGATATCTGCATAACCGGAAACCATTGGATGCTCGGCACCTTCCACTGATAAAACCCGCGGAGTAGCTCCATTGGCCAGTATAATTTCATCAAACGCTTCTGCATC
>JBILCQ010000131.1:0-6371 GCA_044353065.1 Flavobacteriales bacterium
GCTTCAATCGTTAAATCATCCGCATCGTCTTTATCATTGACCATCTTCAACAGCATGAAGTAGATTGGTTCTCTGTAGCGTTGCATGAGTTCGGCATAGGCCTTCTGGTCTTTGTCATGCAAGGCCTTTTGTACGAGTTTGTAGTCGTACTGGCCCTTTTCCGAGAGATGTTCAATTAGTTCCATTTCTTTGGTTTACTCAACAAGTTGATAAAATACAATCCGAAGTTGATTGCGTGCAACTGAATTTCTAGAATCGGCGATAGCCAGGCAATGTCTTTACTCAGTGCCAACTTCCCCGATACGTGGTGCAAAATAGCGATTTGTGTGACGTATCGAAGCGCAAGCCCACTAATAATAAACAACGGGTATGTGTTAAAATACAATGCAACTGCAGCAGCTGCCAGCATTGCGGTAAAAGAGAAAGGCCAAACCATCAGCATGAGTTTGTGCGATGCTTTGTACATGCCGGAAGTGCTGAAGTGCCTTCTTTTTTGGGTGAACCAAGCACCCCAGGTTTCTTTAGGTAATGAGATTGTTTGGCTTTCGGGAGTTGCTATAGCAATTGTATTTCTCGCATTGGCAACCTGATTGACAAACAAATCGTCGTCGCCACTGGCTAAGCTGTAATGGCTTTTGAAACCACCGATTTTAAAGAAAAGATCTTTGTGATAGGCGAGGTTTCTACCTACTCCCATGTAGGGCGAGCCGCTTCGAGCAAAACCGATGTACTGGCAACCAATCATCAATGTGTCGAATCGGATGATGCGATTCAGCCAACCTCCATGTCGAGCGTATGGCGAAAACCCGATGGAGAGTTGTTTTTGATCGGATAGATTCCGGGTCATTTCGCTAATCCAATCCTTTGTGGCGGGCTCACAATCGGCATCGGTCAGAAGGATGATGTCGTGCTTAGCAGCTTTGATACCAAGCGTAATGGCGAATTTCTTCCCATGCATGTTCTGCTTTTCTTCGTCGATGTGAATAACGTGTAAACTTGGGTAGCTCAACGACAGCGCCTTGAGCACTTCTGCTGTGTCGTCCCAGCTGCTGTCGTTTACAATAATCACTTCGAAGTTGGGGTGGTTCTGCGCCATTATTTTCGGCACATTTTCCAGCAGATTTTTCTCTTCATTGCGCGCGGCAATTACAACGGAAACCGGTTGAATGTGGCCTTGGTTATCGGATCCTCGGGTTGCTGTTTTTAAAAAACGGAAAAGTAAAATAAAGAGATGAACTCCAAGTGCGATTCCAAAAACAAGAGCTGCGGTCATGCCATAAGGCGAATGTTCAATCAAGTCGGTCATATTGAATTAATGCGCCCCGAAATTATTTTGGATAGTCCGAACAGAAAAAGAAAAAGGCCCTGCGAAGGGCCTAGTTATTCACATCAAAAATCGGCTAGTATGTGTAGGTTACTTTCTTCGATCTGTCGGCATTAATCAGCAAAATGAGATTACCTGATTTGCCCACGCGGCAACTCTTTAAGTCAAATGCAATCGTTTCTTTGATGAGCTCCCGACAACCATCTCCGTTTGCCTGATGATCGACATACAGGTTCAGTTGTGGAGGCATGCTCTTCATGTAATTGCCGTTGTGTCGGGCTGTGAAAACGTGGTTTTTGCAACCGCCACTATACTCAGCTTCAACGAACAAGGTATCGCCACTTACGCGAATGTTATTCGCTTGAAAAGTATCACGACCATAGTTAGCAGTGTCGAGTAATACGGGTTTCACTTCAAGGGGTTTGACCTTAACGCTTAATGCCGTTGAAGTTTCAGCTTCCTGCTTTTGCTTCCTGCTTTTACAAGAGGCGAAGGTGCCGGAAAGCACAACAATTGAAGTCATTGCAGCGAGGTAAAGAATGTGTTTTTTCATGGTTATCAAAGGTTAGATTTGATGTAGTCCACAATTTTGGTAATCAAATGAACTCGGTCTTTGCCTCGAACATTGTGTGCATGGCCGGGATAGGCAAAGAAATCGACTTGAACTTTGTTGTCGACGCAAGCTTTCAGGAAGTTCACGTTGTGCTGCATCACCACGACGTCGTCATCCATACCGTGAATCATGAGTAGTTTTCCCTTTAAGTTTTTCACATGGTTGGTCAGATTTGAATTCTGATATCCTTGAGGATTCTCTTGTGGAGTATCCATATAGCGCTCGCCATACATAACCTCATACATCGACCAGTCGATTACGGGGCCACCGGCAACTCCGACCTTGAATGTTTCGGGAGACTTGAGCATAAGTGTCGTAGTCATAAAGCCACCGAAGCTCCAGCCATGAATGGCCATGCGTGAAGCATCGACATACGACTGTTTTTTCAGCCATTCGACACCGGCCAGTTGATCCTGCATTTCTGCTGTGCCCAATTGACGGTGGATGACATGTTGAAAGTCTCTGCCGCGATTGGCTGAACCACGGTTGTCGAGGGTAAACACCAGGTATCCTTCTTCAGCAAGCTGATTCATCCACAGAGAAGCGCCACCCAGCCAACTGTTCGTATTCATCTGCGCATGCGGTCCGCCGTATACATACACGACTACGGGATATTTTTTCGAAGCATCGAAATTCGATGGTTTAATCATGCGGCACCACAAGTCGGTCGTGGGGCCTGCAATGGTGAAAAGCTCTGTTTTACCAATCGATTTTCCTGCATACGGATCGGCAGCTGTGTGAAGGTTGCGAATCATGCGACCTTCTGAAGAGGTTAGGTTGATTGTGTTGGGCGTGGTCAGGTTGGAATATTGGTCAATTACAAACTGTCCGTTTTCACTCACCTTTACCATGTGCGTTCCCGCCATGGGAGTCATGTCGGTAAGTGTTAAATCAGACAGGTTTACTTTATAGCCGCGGCTTTCGGTTGGATTGCTTCCGGTGCCCATCACAAAGGCATGCTTGCCGTTGAAATCAAATCCCAGAAATTCCGTAATGTCGAATTTGGCTTTTGATTGCTTAAGGAGGGTTCCTTTTGTATCGTATAAGTAGAGGTTATTGAATCCATCGCGCTGGCTGATCCATAGGAATTGATTCGGAGAGCCGGGCACGAAATAGGCCGGAAACATGGGCTCAACCCATCGGTCGTCATGCTCTGTAAACAGGGTTGCTTTTTCCATTCCGGTTGAGGCATCGAATGCAATGAATCGCATGTCTGTCGTGGCTCTGTTCAACCAAGCAACATAAACTGTTTGGCCGTCGGGCGACCAAGTCAAGTTGGTCATGTAGTATTGATCATTTTCCGGCAGGCGTCCCATTTGCAGTCGCGCGGTTTGCGCTGTTGCCACATCGTAAACGGCTACATAAACCACTTCACTTTTACCACCTGCCATGGGGTATTTAATCGTTTTGGTGGTGGCAGGTGTTGTCGTAAAATCAACCAATGGGTAATCTGTTACGTTGCTTTCGTTTTTGATGTAATAGGCGAGTTTGGCTCCGTCGGGGCTCCAGAATGTGCCTTTGCTGATGCCATATTCATTGCGCGAAATACTCTGTCCACAAACCATGTGGGATGGCTCATTGGTAAGTGCAACTTCGTTTTGATTGTATGTGATGTAGAGATTGTTGTCGCGTGTGTAGGCCGTTCTGCGCGACTTGCTGTGAAAGTCTGCGTTCGCGCCTTCCGCAGGGTAGTAGGAAACTTTCTGCGCTTTCTTCTGCTTCATATCAACCTCCCAAAAGGCATTCTTGTCTTCGAAATAGAAACGCTCAACACTCAGCCATTGAATGGCAGGGAAGCGTTTTAAGTCGCCATTGCCCAGGAGTGTGTTGAGTTCGGTGAGCGCGAGTATTTTCTTATCGGGAGCACCTTGCTTGATAGCTCCAATATTGAGCGTTTCGTCTTTGACGTAGGAGTACAAGTCGGCACCGGGCACCCATTGGAGTTGCTGAATAGAAGTGGGGGCGAATTGACGAAATTGACCGGTTACGGCTTCTTCGATAGTTAGTTTTTGTTGTGCCAGGGCAACACAGGCCTGAACGATGAACAGCGTGGCAATGAGTATTCGCATAGCGATGAAATTAGGGTGCCGAAAATACGACGCTTCTGAGCTGCTGCTGAATGAGAGCATGTTCAACCGGTAAAATGAAATTCTCACTACCTCTGTGCGAATGTGATGCAGAGAATTATTCTCTTTTCAATCAAATAAGGGATAGACGAATGAGTTCTCGCGCGGGGAGTTTATTTTTGGCACTTTATGCAAAGACGGTTTCTTCTTATTCTCGGGTGTTTGCTCACGGCATGGTCGTGGGGTCAAACCGCTACCTTGAAGGGCACTTTGCGCGACCTCGATGGTTTGCCTGCGGCGGGCGTAATTGTTCAATTGAAGGAAAATGCAACCGTTGGTACTGCCACCGACGACATTGGGCAATTTATCCTCTCCATTCCCGCGGAAAAGCAGGTGGTACTCGTATTCAAAGGCATTGGCGCAAAATCGATTGAGCGTTCTTTTCAACTGAAAGCAGGAGAGGTGAAGGTCTTCGATTTGGTCTATGACAATACTGCTTCGGCCGGAGTGATTACGATTCGCGCTGAGAGAGAAGGGGGAATGAAGCCAATCGAAACGAAACTACCCACCAAACTTCCCACAATCAATCCCGGTATTGAATCGTACTTGTTGCAAATGCCCGTAAACTTTGCATCCGAGCTCAGCAGCAGTTACAGCGTTCGTGGTGGAAGCTTTGATGAAAATCTGGTTTACGTAAATGGTATTCAGGTCTATCGTCCATTTCTCGTGAGAGCAGGAGAGCAGGAGGGGTTGAGTTTTCCCAATCCCGATATGGTGAGCAATATTCGATTCAGCGCAGGTGGTTTTGCAGCGAAGTATGGCGATAAAATGAGCTCGGTACTCGATGTCCAGTACGCTCGTCCGGATAGTACGTATGGTTCCTTCACCGTGGGAATGTTGGGGGGCTCGGTCCACACAGCGGGAATTTCCAAAAGCAAACGATTTACACACAATACCGGTATTCGCTACAAGGACAACTCTTATGTGTTCAACTCGCTCGATGTGCAGGGCGATTATCAACCTCGCTACTACGATATTCAATCGTACCTCACTTGGAGGCCCAATCCATATAGCCCTTTGGAGATAAGCTTTTTGGGGAACTATCAGAATAACCGATACCGTTTTGTGCCGAGCACTCGCCAAACGGATGTAGGTACGATTAATGAAGCGTTGCGACTAACCGTTTTCTTCGATGGAAAGGAAGAGACGCGCTTCGAGACTTTTTTCGGTGCACTGTCTGCCCGATACAATCCGTCACCGGCATCACAGCTGATGTTCACGGCTAGCGCGTTCAACACCTACGAGACGGAGCGATTCGACATTCAAGGAGCATACAAGTTGGATGAGCTTGAGCGTGACCTCGGAAGCGATGAATTTGGTGAAGTATTGCGTAACCGAGGTGTAGGTGGTTTTTTAGATCACGCGCGCAATGAACTCGACGCAACGGTGCTCAATTTTAGTCACCGCGGGTTTGTGGAGCGCGAATCTCACAAGGACATTTTTTCGTGGGGTGTAGATGCACAGCATGAGTTCGTTTTTGATGAATTGCGCGAATGGTCGTTGATAGACTCTGCGGGATATGCAACACCTCGTCCAATCGATTCCATCGGTTATACCAATCCGGCCGCTCAACCCAATCAACTCATATTTCTGCGGAACCGAGTTCGTGCCAATAACGAAGTGGTCTCACAGCGCTATTCGGCATTTTCACAATACGAAAAGCGATGGGTGACGGAAAGCGGAGCTATCTGGACAGTTAATGCGGGTGCAAGAGGGAATTATTGGTCATTCAACGAACAGGTTGTGGGTGGGCCCCGAGCTTCAATGTCATATACACCGTTATGGACTCAGTATCGCACCGACAAAGAAGGTAAGCGCGACTCTGTGCGCAAGGACATTGTGCTCACGGCGTCGTGGGGTTACTATTGGCAACCGCCTTTTTATCGTGAAATGCGCAACTTGAGCGGTGCTGTTAATCCCGAGATACGCGCTCAAAAGAGCATTCACTACATTGTTGGAGCGAACTACGTTTTTCAAGCGTGGGGTAGGCCATTCAAGTTAAATACAGAGCTCTACTACAAGCAGCTTCTCGATTTAATTCCGTATGAAGTTGAAAATGTTCGATTAAGATATTTCGCCACAAACAATTCGAATGGTTATGCTTACGGTATGGATGTTATGTTGAATGGAGAGTTCATTCGCGATGTGCAATCGTGGGCTCGTTTCTCATTTCTCAAAACCGAAGAGGATTTGACAAACGATAGCTACAATCTTTACTTGAATCAAGCAGGTGACACGATTTACAATGGATTTACCATCGATGATAGTATAGCTTACACCATTAAACAATATCCGGGTTTCATCCCTC